>JAFGJE010000024.1 GCA_016929245.1 Phycisphaerae bacterium | reverse complement strand
TAAAAAGAGTAACCAACAACTACTGCAAGTCACTGTAAACAAAAGAATAACCGAGCGCCAGAAAAAATTCTCACACACCCTCCCCCGGAAAAAGTGTGCGAGGATAAATCCTGGCAATTCCAGCTTCATGGTTCGCGGCGGATGGATTTAGGGCTGTTTACAGCCCTTTCCATCCCTGAGCGATGTGTAGACCCGGCCTTGTAGGCTGGGTAATGGAAGGGGATCATACATTTTTGTTTTTCAAGGCCGTTTACAGTCTTTCCCTTTTTGGCTTAAGCCAAAGAAACACAGTCGGTAATCTCATGAAAGGCGTGCAACTTGTTGCACGCCTATTCGCTTCGCTCAGGATGACAGCTACGGGCCTCTTGTCGGCGGATGCGGTTCGCTTTACAATTCGTCCTTGAAGAAAGGATCGGTGCTGTTATGGGAAACAACGCGGCTGACGCGATCGTGGCGGGGCATATTTGCCTGGATATCATTCCGAACCTCGACAAGCAGACCAAGTCGTTCGGCGAACTGATCACGCCGGGCAACCTGGTCGTGACCGAACCGGCGATGATCTCCACCGGCGGGGCGGTGTCGAACACAGGCTTGGCGCTGCATCGGCTGGGGATTCCGGTCGAGTTGATGGGCAAGATCGGGCGCGACCTGTTCGGCGAGGGGATTCGCGGCGTGCTGCAATCCTACGGTGAGCGACTGGCTGACGGTATGATCGTTTCCGACGACCCGTCGAGTCATTCCATCACGATCAATTTTCCCGGCGTGGACCGCATCTTTTTGCACTGTCCCGGCGCGAACGACACGTTCGGGGCCGGGGATATCGACTACGACGCCCTGCGCGGCGCACGGCTGTTCCATTTCGGATATCCGACGCTCATGCGGCGGATGTACACCAACGAAGGCGCGGAGCTGGAGGAATTGTTCCGCCGGGCCAGGCAGGCCGGTCCCACCACGTCGCTGGACATGGCCTGGGTCGACCCGGACAGCGAAGCGGGGCGAGTGAACTGGTCCGCGATGCTCCAGCGACTCCTGCCGCACGTGGACGTTTTTTTACCGAGTTTCGATGAAATTCTGTACATGGTCGATCGCGAGAAGTTTCTGGCGTTTCAAAAAGCCGGCGGCGGCGACGTGCTGAGTCAGGCCGACGGCGATCTGATCGGCCGGGTTGCTCAAACGCTGCTGGATTTGGGGGCCGCCATCGTCGTTCTGAAGCTGGGGCATCAGGGGCTGTACGTGCGCGTGACGGAAAACGCGGAGCGATTACAAGCGATAGGCCCCTGCGCACCGAAGGATCTCGACGCCTGGTTAGGCTGCGAACTGCTCGCGCCGTGTTTCCGGGTGGACGTCGCCGGGGCGACCGGTTCGGGCGACTGCACCATCGCCGGATTCCTCGCCGGTCTGCTGCACGGGTTGCATCCGGTCGAGACGATCACCGCCGGCGTGGCGACGGGCGCGTGCAACGTGGAAGCCCCGGACGCGACCAGCGGCCTGTATTCGTGGGACGACATGCAGGCCCGTATCCAAGCCGGATGGGCGCGACGCGAAATGACCCTTCCGTTCGCGGGTTGGTCGTTCGACAAGACGGCGGGGGTGTATCGGAAGGGGTAGTTGGTGGTCGGAAGTCCGTAGTCGGAAGTCCGTAAAAAATCACAGAAAAAGCACAGCGCCGAGCGGCAAGCCGGGATTGAGATCGGTTATTCTTTTTTGGGATGTTGCAGCGGGGGTTTGTGTTCTTCTTCCGGGAGGATGCCCGGAATTTCCACGCGGACGGTGGTTTGTCCGGGTTCGGAGGTGACGTTCAACTCTCCGTCGACCACGCTGAGGCGATCGCGCATGCTGCGCATCCCCAGGCCCGATTTGTCCGCCTGCTCGACGTCGAATCCCCGTCCGTTGTCGACGACTTCCAGCACGACGGAATATCCCGTGTCGCTGACGCGGATATCCGCCTGGTCGGCTAGGCCGTGCCGGACGGCGTTGCTCATCGCCTCCTGCACGATGCGGAAGAGCGTGATTTCCACCGGGCGCGAATAGCGTCGATCCTCCGCGCACTGCCAATGGATGTTGACCTTTCTGCCGGCGGCGTCATATTGCTCCGCGAGGCTTTTGAGAGATTTGTGCAGTCCCAGCGTTTCGAGCATGGGCGGATACAACCCGTGACTCATCCGCCGGATGTCGCCGATGAGTTTGGTGCACATCGCCGTCGCTTCGGTCAGCCATTCCTGCGGGACGGTGGTGTTCGTCAGCGCCGTGATTCCGCATTGCAGAACCAGTTGCAGCACGACCAGGTCCTGGGCGAGGGAGTCGTGAAGCTCCCCCGCGAGGTGCCGTCGTTCCTCCTCACGGGCGTTGAGCAGCAGCATGTGGGCGTCGCGGAGGCGTTCCTCGTCTTCCCGGCGGTCGGTGATGTCCATCGCCGCGACGAGAATCGCCCGCGCGCCTTCATAATCCAGCACCGAGATGGAGGCGTCGACCCAGCGGCTGGAACCGTCCTTGCAGATGAACTTCAGTTCGTAGCGCGAGGGCACCTCCTCGCCGCGCAGTCGCGCCTCGGCGCGGGAACGGATCAGGTTGCGATATTCCGGGTGAACATAGTCCCAGAAATTCCCCTCGTAGAGTTCCTCCCGCGAATAACCGCTGATTTGCTCGATCGCGGGATTGATGTACTTGAAATTGTTTCCCTGTATGATCAGCACCGCGGCGGGGACGGTTTCCGCCAGCGCGCGAAACTGGCTTTCCCGCTGGCGCAGGGCGGATTCGACCCTGGATCGCTGTTCAATTTCCTGATGCAGCTTGGCGTTGGAGGTTCGCAGATCGAGCGTGCGCTCCAGGACGCGGCATTCCAGGTCGTCGTGGGCCTTGCGGAAGACGTCCTCGGCCTTGCGCTGTTCGGTGATGTCCCGCGTGACTTCCGTCACGCCGATCAGTTCGCCTTCGCTGTCGAAGGAGGGATATCCCTGCACCTGCCAGATGCGCCCGTCCGGTGTGGTGATCTCGAACGCGCCGGGTTGCCGGGTTTGGATCGCGCCGTGGACGGGACAGCCTTCGCAGGGTTTGTCCCCATGCTGCCAGAGTTCGTAACAGGCTTTTCCGACCATGTCCTCCGGCGCCATTTGGAGGGATTCGGCGGCGGCCCGGTTCGCCCAGACGATGCGCATGTCCATGTCGTGAAATACCACCAGCTCGGAGACGGAATCGAGAATCACTTCCCGTTCGTGTTGCAGTTCGTGCAATTCCGCCGCCGTTCGCTTGCGATCCGTGATGTCCTCGATCGTTCCGGTTTCGATGAACAGGTTTTTCTCGGCGTCCAGGACGAACAGGAACCGGCAGCGCACCCAGATCCATTCGTCCGGGGATTTCCGCCAGCGGGCCTCGAACATCCCCAGGGCGCTGGGGTTGGTTTGGGCGATTTCGCGCTGTCGTTGACGGACGCGGCGAACGCGCGCGAGATCGTCGGGATGAAAATGCCCCAGAAACGCCTCTTCGGAAAACGTCCGCGCGTCTTCAAGGGACAACCCCAGCACCGGCTGCGCGCTGGAGCTGAGGTATTCCATTCGACCGGCCTGGTGATCCCCGCGATAGAGAATCAACCGAAGATCATGAAACACGCCCCCGAACAGGCCGTCCATCGCCGCGTAGACCGGACCTCCCTCGGCCAGGCGCCGTTCCTGGGTGGCCAATCGCTCGCGCAATGACCGTAATTCCTCAAGTAGTTGAGATTTGGACTTGTCGAAGTCCTGCATGGCAGAGCTCTCATCCGTAACCATATCATACGTTTATCACTGGACCCCAAACGTTTCGGCCCGGAAAAGTATATCCGATTCATCAAAAAACCGCAATGCCCCGCGCCGGAAAAGAAAACGATTGAAAAGGTTCCCGATTTCCGATACAAAGATTGATATCCGCGACGACAATGTCGCGTCCCCCTTGGGGATTAGTGTAACGGTAGCACAACTGACTCTGGATCAGTTAGTTAAGGTTCGAATCCTTAATCCCCAGGTTTTTCCGTGTGTATCTGGTTGTATATCCAGTATAATATGGAGTTCAAAAGGGCAGTAGGGGTGGGATCTGGAAAAAGGGTAAGTTGGGAATGCATGAGGTTATACAAAATTTCGGATCGGGGCGGCCGAGAGTTTCCGGTTGCTCCTCTTCCTTGAATCCAATCCCACTTCGTTTCCCGCATGGTTTCACATTGATTGAGCTGTTGGTCGTCATTACCATTATTTCTCTACTCGTTTCAATTTTAGTGCCTTCGCTTCAAAAGGCTCGAGACTTCGCGAAAACCACAATTTGCGCCATGCAATTGCGAGGCTTGGGAGGGGCGCTGAACACCTACGCTCATGAGAACAAGGGACATTATCTGTACGTTCCTCGCACGGGAACGGATTGGATTATTCCGGAGCATGTTCGTGAAAAAGAAATATCCCAGCTCCTCCAGTACGGCTGTTCGGAAAAGACGTTTTACTGCCCCTTCAAACCCCAGGAGGAATTCAAGGATATCGGATCGGGGTATGTCGAAATCGGCTATCACTACTTTGCCTGCTATTACGATGAAACCGGATACTATTTTCCGTATTTCATGTGTGGATACACACCGGTAACTTTTAATTCGGCGAAACCCGAATGGCTTCTTTTTTCGGATTTGGCTTGGGGGTGCGCAGAAGCCTTCTCTCACTATTTTGGGCCAATGGACGCTCGTGCAAATCTTCTGTTTGTGGATACTCACGTGGAAATGTCCCCAAAACCGTGGGATGTGCCTGCCCATTTCAATCCTTACGTTGCCTATGGATACTGGATTTATGGACGTTGGTCGTATTATTGATGATTCCTGCATTTCCAGGTGAGATTCATATTGTTTCAGGCCAACTGCTTTGTCCCAGTGACCGCCCCAAAAATTGCACACGCATTTTACCATCAATCCCGGAACGATCAACCATCGGAATCAGGATAGTGTACGTCCATTCACCCTTCTCGGAATCATTTGGGCTATCTGGTTTTGGCCCGTCTTCGCCTGTCGGCTTCGCCGAATCAGGCAGCACGGTTGCAGCAGAACGTGGCGGAATGCAGCGCCATTGCAGCGCGCGGCGGCACTGGTTGGCAGTGCCAGAATCTGGCACGGTGACAGTCATGTGGTATGCGTTCGGTGAACACAGGGGATTTAGGTCGATGGATGACGGCGAGGTCGAGGGATCAAGGCTGGGCTGTAGTTCATGGATCCGCCGGGAGCGCGGCGGGGATTTATGAATCACTCTGCCGGGCGGCGGCTGGTTGCGGTTTCTTCCATTGATCCGGCAGGAGGGTTTCGATTTGATTGGCGGGGTGATCGCTGATGCGGGCTATCACGTCGCGCAGATAGGCAAACGGGTCCAGTTTGTGTCGCCGGGCCGTGGCGATGAGGCTGAACAGCACCGCGGCGGTCGCTCCGCCGTTGTCGCTGCCGAAAAATGTCCAGTTGTTTCGCCCGACGGCAATGGGACGCATCAATCGTTCGGCGGTATTGTTGTCGATGTCCAGATCGCCGTCGGTGGCGTAGCGACACAGCGGGGGCCAGTTGTTCAAACAGTAGTTGATCGCGCGGCCCATCGGACTTTGCGGCAGGGCCGGGCCTTCGGGCAACGGCTGGCCGTTCGCGTCCACGCCGTCGGCCTGGCGGCGCAGCCAGGCTTCGAACTTCTCGAGGATGTCCACCGAATCGCGCTGCCGCAACTCGTAACGAATCTCCGCAAGCGTGCGCGCACCTTCACACGAACGCTGCTTTTCAAATCGTTCCTTCGCCTCGCGTTCGACCCGGTACAGCCGGCGGATGTAGGCCAGCGCCATAGCGGCACGGGCGGCGTCCGAATCCTGCGCGTCGAAGAACTTCCGCCGCGCGTGCGCCCAGCAGAGCAACTCCACGACCTTGCCGTTGGTGTAGATTCCGTCGTATCCGCCGTAGGCGTCGGCGTGCAAATGGCCTTCATAATCCCCCAGGAATTCCACCGGCCCGTCGCGCTTTCGCGTGGGGGTGTAATCATAGATTGAATATGGATGTTCGTCGTCGCCGCGATACACCCACAGCCGGCC
>JAFGJE010000244.1 GCA_016929245.1 Phycisphaerae bacterium | reverse complement strand
GCGAGATTTTATCATTACAAACGGCATAAGTTATTGGCTCCGCTAAGGAGTAAAGAACGAAAATGAAATTACACAGTAAAACTATTATGTCGATGAATATGACGGATGGATTCTTCACGGCGCCTATTGGCCCGAATTTACCGGTTCGTTACATAACGATTGGCCGAAATATTACCATCAATATCTGGATTTGGAAGAAAGAGGTTCGGATGGGAAAGTCCTGACCATTACCGATGACGAGAATATCTTCGATTGCCCCAACATCGAAAACACACCGGATACCGCCTACGGGTACGCGTTGAATCGAAATATCTGGTCGGAAGAATACCCCAAAGGCGTTCATCCCATTGACAGGGAAGGAAATCCGTCAGCCTTATTGCGGATGGCGGAACCCGCCTGGGACTGGCATATCGGTTCCGAACTCTGCAGCCAACCTGAATACTATCCGGATCGCCATTTGGGAGGGGCGCTGTATCTATTTGCGGACGGCCATACCGAATGGCTCGAAGCCAATCTGGTTCAGTTCCGTTGGACCAATGGGAAATATAACATTCAGGATAAATTATAACCCACGACAAAACTCCCTTCGGAATTCCCCGCGGGGAAACCCTTCGATACTCGGTATTACCATTTTTGACGAATGAATGAAATGCCTATAAAAACGCATAAAACGTTTTCCGTATTCCTGATCTCTCTGATGTGTCTTACCGCGCAGGCGGTGGAGAGTCCTTTGTTGGATTTGCTGGGAATATCTGTGTCCGTCCCAGGCCGCACCCCTCGAATGCTACCGAAGAACCGGAAGGTTTCATTCCCCCTGAAGGAAATTCCCGCCGGTTCCTATCACCTGGCCGTCGAGGTTCGCTCCGCGGATGTAACGGGCGAGGACGGGAAAAACCTTCTTGGCGGATACAACTATTTCCTTCCCAAACCGCTGTACACTATTGCCGTAAATGGCAAAAACATCCCGATGGAACTGAGCTGTCGGCCGCCAAACCGGCGGAAGGATGATCCCAAAACGAAAAAGCCCGTCTACACCGGGTGGCTGATTTCCATCGATCCGATCATCCTCAAACCCGGCGACCGGCTGATGATTCAATGCGGGAAAACCGGTGGATTTGTTCGCGGGATCACGCTCCTCGACCCCGACGCCTGGGAAGTGGAGAAGGTCCGCGCGTCGGATATTCCACAGCCTCGTTCGGACGTCGGCTGGGGCACGACCCTGTTTACGCGCCTTCCGATGAAACGATGGTGCGAGTTGAGACGACTTGATGACGTCGTTCGAGCGATGGATCTTTTCTCGGCCGGGTTCATCAAACCATATGTCGACGGCAATCCATATACGGCCTTGATCGCGGAGGGAAAGGCGCTCCATGAGAATATTCAAACCTATCGCGATAGAAACGGTACGGATACGGCCGCGATCAAACAGGGAGCATCGCTGTCAAAACAATGGCAGGACTACTTCGCGAACGTGGATCAAACGCTTAGCGAAACGATTCCGCTCATTGTGAAAAAGATTCGTAACAAGCTGGATTTTGAAAAACAAGGAATCAAGCTGAACGAAGCGTGCTGGGCCGGCCGGGAAGCGACATTCAACCGCAATGTTGCCTTGGACTATCTCAAGGGCGCCGAGGCGGAACTGGAACATCTCGACAAACCCGATGACCTGGCGAAGCGGAAAATCGTCTATCTGTTGACTTACGTGGACAACGCGGCGGAGTTTGCAAAAACCGCGTCGGAATTCGCCGCTAAACCGCAAAAAACCGTCGAATTTCCCGATTATTTTGTTTCTCCGCGGAAGGAAAAACCTCAACCTTCGGTTTCCGCGACGAAGTTTCCGCGCGGCGAAATTTGCCTTAACGGCGTTTGGGATTTTGCGATCAACAAAGGTCCGGACAATCCACCCAAACCCGGACAATGGCCTCGCAAACAACGCGTGCCCCACGCGGAATGGGGATTTGGCATCAACAAGGACAACATTTCTCCGGAGAAATGGTTGAAGCAGGCCCGTGGTTACTGGCAGTGGTGGGAAGACAACGTCTGGTATCACACCGAATTCGACGTTCCCGCGGACTGGAACGGCCGCCGTCTCGTGATCGCTTTCGAGGAAGTCGAGCACTACGTCGAAGTATTCATCAACGGAAGGTATTGCGGTCATCATCACACGGGTTTGATTCCCTTCGAGATTGACGTAACCAAACACCTTGTTCCCGGCGTGAGGAACAACATTCTCGTATTCGTACAAAGTCCGAAAAAAACAATCCGGCCAGGGATCAACTATCGTTATATCACGAAGCCGAATCTGTATCCCACGAAATGTACGGAAATCTACTCCGGCGGCATTACCGGCGAGGTATTCCTCCGCTCCATGCCGAAGACACGAATCGTCGACACCTACGTTCGCACCCGGGCCGACAAGCGCATTCGCGTGGAAACCACCGTCATAAACGGAACGAATCAGCCGGCGGAGAAAACGCTAATCCGCAAAATTCGCAAAGACGGTAAGGATGTGTTCTTTCTGCCGTCGCAAAAAATGCACCTGAAGCCCGGCGAGAAAATAACCGTCGTTGCCGAGGCAACCTGGCCCGACGCGAAACTCTGGGGCATCGGCGGCCAATACGGCAGCCCGGAGAATCTATATTACCTTGTTTCAAATATTGGAGATATTGATACCACCTATACGGAATTCGGTTTCCGTGAATTAACAATCAAGGGATCAAATTTTTATTTCAACGGTATTCGCCTTCCCCTGCAGGGAGACAATTTCCTCGCCCTGGGACGAAATCACGGCCGGCGCTGTCGCTGGTACATCAATCAACTCTTCCGTCTGAGTCGCGAAGCCAATATCAACTTCACGCGCGGCCATCAGCATTCCATGTGTCCCGAACACGCGGAAATCGCCAACCGGATCGGTATTCTGCTCGAACCCGAAGCGTGCGGCTGGTATCTGCATCCCCCTAGCGACATTATTTCCCAGCGCACCGACCCGGAACAGATGAAATACACCTGGCCGTACGGTAACCGGGCGTGGGAAGATCCCGTCTGGCGAAACAACTACCGCAAGTATTACCGGGAACTGACGAAGCGATATCGAAATGATCCCAGCGTGGTGATTTTCTCGGCGGAGAACGAGTGCATGGACCATTACAGCGCCGATACGATTTACCAGTTCACGCAATGGATGAAAGAAGTCGCGCCGCACCTGATCGTCGATTGTCATTCCAACGAATCCGTCTGGGACGACCGGTTCGAGATCGCCAACTTCCACGATTATGACGTATACGTTCCGCGGATGGAAGAATGGACGCGTGTCTCAGGTATGAGCCATAAGCCGATCCTCATCGGCGAGTTCTATAATACAACATTGCCGGGAACGATACGTCACGGTTCGCCCGGCCAGGCGAGCGGAGCGGAATACGCGATGACGAAATGGATTGAACGACGATTCGGTGAATATATCCAAAAGCTCAACGCCGGTCCGATGTACTTCTGCTTTGAAGGTAATTCCGGGGCGCTGTATTCCTGCGGCGACGTCAAGACAGCCGGTCCTTGGGGGGATCTTCTTGCCAAAGGAGAAAAGTTCGTCCATCCTGATTGGCCAAGCATGTCGGGACGGGGTGGATACCGCGTGGAGAAATTCATCACCTCGCCGGATATTATGGGCATCAACTTCACCGACCCGGCCCGAGTCGCCGCAACACCGACGAAAGTATACGAAGCGTACCAGAAGATTTTCAAAACAATCCCCGGTTGGTCGAATATGCGACAGCCGGAGTTAATCGTCACGGTTCTACAAGGTGGTAAACCCATCCCCGGCATCAACGTGTTCCTTGTCCCGATGGCGAATCAGGCGACGGAGCCCATCGGCGTGGAAACCGATCCCGCGGGCAAGGCGTGGTTCATCGCGAAGGAACCTGGCAAATACGCCGTGCAGGTCGACTACGACGGCAAGGTCGCCAACAACGACGTTATTCTGGCAACGACCGAGATCGAAAATCGCGGTGGATTCGACTACATCCCGCGTGCGAAGGTCGACATGGACCACCCCGACATGATGACGGTCGCCCTGCCCCCCAAAACGCCACTGCATCAGATCAAAATTTCCGAAGCAAAAAAGAATCTTCCCGCGATTCCAAAGTTGAAACAGGGAGCCGAATCTCTCAGTCCCGAGGGTTTCATCCGTGACTGGTTTGTCTGCGGGCCTTTCCCGGGCGGCGGTAGAGAAGTGGACGACAAAAACATCGGTTGGAATGTCGACCACCTGATTCCCACCGGCGGTGAACTCGAAACCACGCCCAAACCCGGCGAGACGCATCGCGCGGAATTCAAGGAAAACCAATACGCCTACTGGAAACCGGCTACCATCGATGTCACCTGGCGACGATTCGTTTCGCCTGGCGACTACATCGATCTGGGCAAATTGTTTCAGCGAAACGACGTGAAAGGTCTGGACTTCTCCCCCGTGCAGTTCGTCGTCGGTTATGCCGCCTGCACCATCGTTAGCCCCGTCGATCAGAATGCCGTCATCGCCCTTGGCAGCGATGACGGGTATAAGCTGTACCTGAATCACAAGTTGATCCGTGTGAACCGCGTTTATCGCGGCGCGAAAAAGGATGAAGATAAAATTCCCGTCCGACTGAAAAAGGGAAAAAACCTTCTGTTACTCAAAGTGGAACAGGATATCGGCGGGTATGGTTTCTTCCTGCGGCTGCTGGATAAAGACGGCAAGTCGCTGACGCTGCCGATTAAGAACAGCGCGCCGCGCATCGCCGTGGAAAAGGACGGCTGGATTCGCGATTGGTTGATCTGCGGACCGTTCGCCAATCCCGGCCGAGGTTTGAATGAAACAACCTGGGCGACGGATTATCTCCTTCACGACGGCGGGGAGGAGAAGATCATACCCGCTGCCGGCATGAAATACATCGCGGAATTCGCGGAGGATTCCACCGTCACCTGGACGCCGGGAAAAGCGACCGTCGCCTGGCGCACAACTAAGGCGCAGCAGGATGGATTCGTCAACCTCGGCAGGGAGTTTGTGACGGACCAGATTAAAGGTCTGGACTTCCCACCCGTGGAAAACGTGCTGGGCTACGCCGCGGTGTATGTGTACAGCGACACGCCGACGAAAACCCGCCTGGAAATCGACACGATCAACGGCGTGAAGGTATGGTTCAATCATCAGAAGGTTTTCGACAGGCACGAGCATCGCTTCAATACCGACCCGGCCTCCCCGAACAAAAAGATTTATGAGGAAGGAAATTATTACCAGAACGTCGAGTTGAAAAAAGGCGAGAACCTTCTTTTAATGAAGTTCGATGTCGCCAATGGTCCTTTCCGATTCAAATGTCGCTTTATTGACGAGAAAGCCCAGCCGATGCAAAAACTTCGCGTTGATATCAAAGGGACTGATCTATGAAACATCGACATCAGCACCGATTCGTCCATATCCGCGTTCGTGCCTTCACCCTGATCGAGTTACTCGTCGTCATCGCGATCATCTCGCTGCTGGTGAGCATTCTCGTGCCGTCGCTTCAAAAGGCGAAGGAACTGGCCCAACGCACGGTCTGCATGACGAACCTTCACAACCTGGGTTTTGCCGCGGCGCAATATTGCCATGACTACAACGATATCTTCCCGCCCAGCGGTGTTACCTTATCGCCATGGAATTATCACGATTTGAGATGGTATCTCGCCCTGTTGCCTTTCGTGCAGATGGAATATTTCAGCAAGTCCGTTCCCGCCGATCTGCAAGGGGTGTTCGAGGCGCAGGTCTGGTGGTGTCCGACGTCGGCGGAAGAGTATCGTTTTGAACCGGACTACCACTATCCGCAGAGCTACGCGTACAACCCGTACCTGCATGAGAATGACTATCCGGAACGAGCCGCTTGCGCCGGTCAGGTCGGCGGCGCGGACAAAACGCCCGTGCTGTACGATTGTCGAAACTGGTGGATGAGAGGATACGATCTTTCCCTGTATGATTTGTGGGCGGGTTTGTACCGCCAAGCCGTCAACCGGCACAACGAGGGAGGAAACTTCCTGTTCGCGGACAATCACGTCAGTTGGATTCCCGAATTACTCCCCGAGGAATATTGGCCGGACCATGCCAATGAATATCTGTATGGCCGTTTCGACGCGAAAACCTACTGGCGGTAAGGTGTCCGCATTCGGATGTTTTTTCAGATCGATTCGGATACCATCAGACACGGAATCCCTTCTTCCCAAGACCGCCAACCATTGATGAGATTGCTTATGAAATTCCGGTTGTTATGTACGATTCTCCTCCTTTCGGGAATGGCGACGGTAGCGACTTCGGATGTCTCGTCCGCGCGAAAAGCGTACGTGGATTTCAATCCCGAACTGAAGGCTTCCGAAGAACCCTGCCGCGCCAGATTGTGTCTGAACGGCGTCTGGGATTTTCTGCCCGTGGAGGATCCCGCGAAGCTTTCGAAAATTCCCGACGCGAAGGACTGGGCGAAAATCCGCGTTCCAAGCTATTGGAAATTCACCAACGCCTTCGAGTATCCCAAAGAGTGGGAGAAGCTCCACCAGGCGTGGTATCGCCGTTCGTTTGACGTGCCGAAAGATTGGCAAGGGAAACGCGTATTCCTGCAATTCGGGGGAATTTTATACTGGGCGAAGGTGTTTTTGAACGGCAGGGAAATCCCCGTGCCGGAGCAGTGCGGATTTCTGCCGATCACGCTGGATATCACCCCATATCTCCGCTGGGACGCGCCGAACGAGCTGTACGTCGCGGTGCGGGACATTTCCCACTATGGCGGGAATCCCGATCAGCCGGAATGCATCGACGCGCTGCGCGGGATATGGCAGGACGTATGGCTGTTCTCCACGCCGAACGTGTACACGCGAAACGTGAAGATCGAAACGTCCGTGTCGAATCACGAGATCGCGACGAAAACCTGCCTCGCCGACGCCTCCAAACAAGGCGGGGAATTTTCCATCCAACAGCGTGTCCTGACGCCTGATGGTCAAGAAACAAAAACGCTTCCGCCGGCAACCGTAACGCTTCCGCCGAATGGCGTGGCGATTGTTTCCCAGAACGCCACCTGGTCCGATCCGCACCTGTGGTCGCCGGACGATCCATACCTGTATTATCTCGAAACGACCATTCGCGAAGGCGACGAAATCATCGACCGCAAAATGACGCGGTTCGGCTTCCGTCAGTTCGAGATTCGCGGCCGGCGGTTCTATCTTAACGGCGAACGGATCACGATGCGCGGGTTGTGGGACTGCCCCGTGGAAAACCTGTATCCCGAGCGTCTCTCTCGCGCCAACGCCGAAGCGGAATATCAACTCTTCAAGGACATGAACCTCAATACCATTCGCTGGCACGGTATCGCGGGACTGCCCCTGCCGCTGTTCTACGAACTGGCCGACGAAAAAGGATTCCTCGCCGTCGCCGGTCTGGACAGCTTCAGTTGGTGGAAATGCAAACCCGAATCCGAATGGCCTCGCCTGTATCAGGAGGCGGCGCTGCGGTACGAGAACCATCCTTCGATCGTCCTCTGGAACGCCAACAACGAGGAATTTTCCTTCATTTACTGGGAAGGCACGCTGCGGGACGGTCCGCCGGAACCGGAACAGGTGAAAAAATTCGAGTTGCTCAAGAGTTTAACGCCCGTGATCCGGCGGGAAGACACGACCAGGCCGGTGATGTATCACGGTAATTACGACCTGTTCGGATTCGCGCCGATCTACAACGTCCATTACCCCGTCTACGCGACCGATCTTCGAAGCGGCGCGAAGTATTTTCGCAACCTGCGAAACAGTCATCCCAAGGTTTTCGCGCGCGACAAACCGATCCTCGTCGGCGAATTCTGGTACGTGCCGGAACTCCAGGAGTTCTTCGAACCCTACTGCGGCGAGCAGGCGTTCCGCGATCCGCATTCCACCTTCCGCGCGGGTTCGGAGTACAACGAACAGCTTCTTCTCGGCTGGCGAACGGACAAGATCGCCGGCGTCCTGGGCGGCTGTTATCTGTACGGACCTTTATCCCACCCTTTCCGCATCCACGAAACAGCGAACGAGTCGGTGAAAATTCCGTACAAGACCTTCGAAGGCCCGTACATGAAGCCGACGAATCCCCTGCGCCCCCGCGTGAACCCAGGCTGGGATAAAACCTCCCCGCCGTACACGCCCAACGAAATGTTCCACGGCATCCGGCGCGGCATGGCTCCGCTGGCGGTGTATCTGACGGATCACCCGGCTGCATTTTTCGCGGGCCAGGAGATGCAAACCCAGGCGGTGGTGATCAACGATTTCCCGCAAGCCTTCCATGGCGAGGTGGAAGTATCCTTGGTCCGGAACGGAAAGGTACTCTCCCAAGCGGGCACGAAGCTGAACCTTCCGAAAAGCGACGTCACAAAAACCACCCTCACGTATCGCATACCGGAAGTGGATACGATCACATCCTGCACGCGGCGACTTCGCCTGCTTACCGACGGGAAAGAACGATTCGTCAAGGATACACCCGTTACAATCTATCCCGCTTCGTTCGCCCAACCGCCGAAGATCGAAACCACGCCGCAACTGTACGACACGAACGGGAAAACGGCGGAACAATTGAAGTCGGCGGGGATATCCTATCGACGTTGTGAGGATTTGAACCATCTCAATCCGCGCCTGCCGCTGATCATCGGATATCACTCCAAAGACGAAACGGCGATGAAGGAGTCGGGCAGGATCGCGGATTATGTCGCCGCCGGCGGGCGCTGCCTGGTGCTGGAGCAACCCGTTTCCGGCGGCAACAGCGGTTACGCGTACCTTCAGGCCAAGGGACATCCGATTTTCGCCGGCATCAACGGAAATGTTTTGCGCGACTGGCAAACAAAGGACAACTATGTCACCGAAGGTTGCCTGCCCAAACCCGACGGTGGGAATTTTCAGATTCTCGCGGATTTCGGGGCGAATTCCACGCCGCTGCTGATTACCTATACGGGCAAGGGGATGACTCTCCAGTCGCAGTTGCGGTGTTCCGAAGCCGTCGGCAGGGATCCGGTCGCCACACGCGTCTTTTACAATATGCTTTCTTTCATCGCCTCGGACGTCAATCCCATCGTTTTTCGCCAAACGTGGTTCGCCGGGGGGAACGGATCGACGGAAAAGGCCCTCGGGAAATTGGGGATTCGTATCCGCGGAACCACTCTGTCCAAACCACTGCCGAAAAACGACATTCTGATCCTCGGTTCCGAGGCGTTTCGGACAAATCGAAATGTTACGTCGCGTATTCCCATGATTCGAAACTTCGTCGAAAACGGCGGAACCGTGATCGCCTTTCCACAGCATTCCTCGGAGGGATTGAACGCCTTTACGAATAACGAGGTGACGCTTTCGACCCTTCCGATGCTCAAGGGACGCCGTGATCGCTATTTCCTGGAAACGGAGTCAAAACCTTGCCGGGGGATCAATCCGTTTGACTTCCTCGGCTGGCTGGATTGGCTGGAATTGTCCCCGGCGACGAAATGGTCCCGGGACTGGCAAGCCTGGATCGATCTGCGGGAAGCCTTCAGCGCGTTTCAATTCGTGGATTATTACGCGCCGTGCTGGGACGAAAACACCCCCAGGGAGGAAATCGAAGCCTATCAACGAATGACGCGCGCCGAGCAGGACGCCGAATTCGCGCGGACGTATCACAAGGTAATCGCTGCCGGCGTGCTCGCGCGAACGATGGGAAAGGGTCGGATCGTCCTGATTCAACTGCCCGTCGATCGGCAGGCGGAGGGCAGCGCCCAGGCGCGGCGTGTGCTTTCGATTCTGCTGACGAATCTGGGCGTGCCGATGCGGGCAACGGAGGGCAGCCGGGCGGCGAGCCTGGCGGGAATGGAATTCGTCGATCTGAAACCGTACGCGAACGTCTCCTTCCGCTACGATCCGAAAAACGGCGGCTGGACCGACCAGGGCCCGCTCAACGACGCCGCGGAGTTCCCCACGGGGTTGCAAATCTTCGCGGGCGTTCCCTTCGAGGTGATCGACCCCGCCCGAAACCACGACAAGGCTGTCCTGGTTCTCCGCGGCAAACGTATTTTCACCACCAGTGCCCATGCTTCCGCCTATCCGCCGGAGATCAAGGATATCGCGGTGAACCGGAACGCCTGGCGCGTTTATTTTCTGCACACGCTCGCCTGGGCGACTCCCGGCGAAGCCGCCCGATACGTCGTCCACTACGCCGACGGTTCCACGGAAACCATTCCGTTGATTTCGGGCAAGAATATCGGCGACTGGTGGAAGCCCGCCGGCGTCCCCGACGCGAAGATCGGCTGGATCGGAAAAAACGCTTCGTCCTCCTCCGTCGGCGCGTACGTGCAGGCGTGGCGGAATCCCAGACCCGGCGTGAAAATCACGAGTATCGACTTCATCAGCCCGCGGAACGACCCCGTACCGGTCCTGATCGGCGTGACGATCCTCAAACCGATGATTACGGAATGGGTCGATTTGGATGAACCTTTACATTTCGCCGGATATACGATCATTCCAACCCGAATCGAAGCCTTCGGAACCTTCAGCACGCAACTGAGCGTCTGGAACGGTTCGGACTCGATCGCCAAAGACCTTGGCTTGCGGAAAGGCGTTTCCCGATCGCTGACCCGCGGAAACGAAACCATCACTTTGGACGTGCTCGATCTGCAAAAAGGCCGGGTTTTGTTGAAAATCACCCTAACAAGGAATCGATGAATACCATGCGCGACGTTACGTATTTCATCTATCGTGGCGGGGAAAAAACCTACCTGCCTCGCGAAGATTTTGAACTGACGGTTCTCCCGAAATCCGACGACACGCATTTTGCTTCCCTGGCGTACAGAGGCGAAGACTCCGTTGAGGTGCATTTCGGCGCGGAGATTCCACTTACCGGCGGTGAGGACGCGTACACATTACTGCCGGGTGTGTATTACAACGGCAATAACACCGAACCGACCAAGCCGATCCCCGCGATGTGCGAAGCACAAGGCCGGCGGTTTGAGGCGTCGCTGTCCGCCTGCTCAACTCCCATTCTGGCGCACTACGACGGCAAGGAACACATGGACGTGATTCGCGGAACACCG
Organism: Phycisphaerae bacterium; assembly: GCA_016929245.1. Classification (GTDB taxonomy): domain Bacteria; phylum Planctomycetota; class Phycisphaerae; order SM23-33; family SM23-33; genus JAFGEJ01. The sequence goes on along the minus strand of JAFGJE010000244.1, from coordinate 4,968 downwards.
TTTACCAAGGCCGGCCCCAGCGGCGTGGTCATCGAGCGGGATCATTGTGAATTCGTTGTCCCGGCTGTCGAAAAGAAGCATTACACGCTGACCGGCTGGGACGACTGGTCGCGTCCCGGATTTGTGATGCGGCGCGGTTCGGAAATTTCCTTCACGCTCCAGCGGACGCGGGAGAAGGCGGATTCCGTCATCGACATGTTTCACCTGCTGCACCGCAAGTACCGGGACGTGGAAGGATACTCCAACGTATCGGAAGGCAAAACGTCCCTGGAATCGGCTGCCCAAGCGGTCGCGGAATATATGCTCACCAGGCATTGCTTGCGCGATGCAAAAGGAAACCTGGTGATGATCAACGTCTCGGAGGTGGAAGGAAATCCCCACAGAAATCAGCAGATCACCGGATGGTGCGGCGGGACGATGACGGCGTATGCCTTGCTGGGGCGGGATGAGACCTGCCGGGCGGTGACACTGGAGAACATCGACTTCCTCACCTCGACCGCCCTGTCCGTCAGCGGTCTGGCACATGGACATTACGACGGCAACACATGGTCGTCGGAAAATTCCTCCTCCGGCGAAGCGCCGAACACGTGGAAGCACATCCGCCCCCCTGCCGACTTCGTGTACTTCCTTCTTAAGGCTCTTCAATACGAACGGAACGAGAAACAAACGGATCATCCCGAGTGGGAACACGCGGCCAGGAGCGGAATAGACGCCTTCTGCACGATTTGGGAGAAATACGGCGAGTTCGGTTTTCGCGTGGACAAAGACATTAACCCGCCGAAACGGATGGAAAAAGGCTCCTGTGCCGGCGCGTTTGCTTTACAAGCTCTCACCGAGGGCATGCGCGTGTTTCCCGAGGAAAAACGCTATCGCAAGGTTTTTCGAAACGCCTGCGATTACTATCATCAACACTTCGTGCGGAAGGGACATTGCACGGGCGGACCGTTGGATATTGAACGGGCGGATGATTCCGAAAGCGCCGCCGCGATGACGAACGCCTTTACCCAGGGGTATCTTATATTAAAAGACGACGCGCTGTTGCGGATGGCACGCGACGCGGCTGCGATCTTCGCCTCCTGGGTCGTTTCCTACGTCGCTCCGTTTCCGCGCGGTTCGTCGCTGGACGGATACAACCTTTGCGGCGGCGTGATCGCCAACGTGCAAAACCGGCACATCGGCCCGGGCATCTGCACGAATTCGCCGCGATTCCTTCGCGAACTGTACGACGCGACGGGTGAGGAATTCTATTGCCGGCTGCATGATGATATCGTCAGTGCCGCGATCAATTGCGTGGCCATGTCGGACGACGAATTCGTCGGGTACTCTCGCGGGACCGGACAGTGGACTCCCTTCCAAAAAGGCATGGTCACGGAGCAGATCAATCTGACTGACGCCCTGAACGAACCCGGCGAGATGTGGCAGGTGGCGTGCAGTTGGCCGGCAACATTCGTCCTTCTCGCCGATGCGGAAAAAAAAGGTAGGTAGTCGGTAACCCGTACGAACCGGGCCTGTCAAGGACCGGTTCACCGGATCCCAAACATCAGGATACGAAATATGATGAACTTGACGGAACGTTTCCCCAGTCAGATCCAGGAATTGCACAGCAGCCTGCTGCCGTTCGACGGCACGACGCACGCGAATGATTTCTACGAGGATATCTATCCGCGCATGATCACGCCGCTGGGCCCGGAGAGCATTTTTCCCGATATGTTCTCGGGCGAATTTTTCCTGGCCTGCGGAACCAGGCCTTTCTTCTTTCACGATATCTACAACGCCGGCGACTGCTCGAATTTCGTCGCGATGGTCACGTCGCTGTTCTCGCCGTCGCTGATGGTCGAAGCCCAGAAGATTTTTCCCGACATCATCCGACGATTCGGCTTCATGCCCGGCGTGATGAACCGCGGGCCGAAGGACGATCGCGCGTTCACGCTCGATTATTCGCAGATGACCTGGGGACCGTTTGGATACTGGGACCAGTTCGCATGGTCTCGAGATCGGGCATATCTTGCATCCTTTTCCGACGCGACGGCTACGTGGGCGAAATGGTGGTTGGAGAATCGTGATCGTAATAACGACGGCTGGATTGAAGCCGGCGTGAACGACTGCAAACCTTCCACGCCCGAATTTCGCGCCGAGATGTCCAAACGCTTCCCTGAACCCGGGAAATCCTGTCCCGAATATTGGGATTACACCGGCGTACAGAACGAGCAGGCGTCGGCAATGAATCTGATGATCTTCGAGATCCCCTGGGACGACAGTCCCGTGCATCTTCGCGGCAGAAGCCGTAATCTACGTTTCGATCCGAAGACCAAGTCGGCTGCGATCCACTATATCGAATCGCAGTTGTATATCAGTCTGTTATGCGGATATACCGCCGCCGCGATGCGACTTCGCGGAAAGCATCAGGAGGCGGAATTCTTCACCCACCACGCCGAACGATTGAAAACACTTGTGCGCGATCATTGCTGGAGCGAACAAACGGGTTTCTATCACGACCGCGACATCGCCACCGGACGACTCGACACCGAAGTGAAACACCTCGGCGCGTTCGTGGCGATGTTCATGGGTTTGCCCACTGTCGAGCAAGCCCGTCGCATGGTGAACCATTTGACGAATCCGGATGAATTCTGGACGGCCTATCCCGCGCCGACGATTTCGCGGGACTCGGCGGATTATCACCCGACGCATTACTGGTCAGGCCGGGCCTGGCCGCCCACGAATTTCTTTGTCCTCAAAGCCCTGTTGAATTACGGTTATTTCGACGTAGCCGACGAGTTTCTTCGTCGCTGGATGAGGCTGATGCAAACCTGCATCGATCGTAAACCTGATACCGAGAGCACCGATTCCGCGCTCGATGGGAACATCGACGCGCGGCGATCCTTTGCCGGCGGCGCGAAGTGGATCGTCCCGGAAAACTGGCATCCCGAAACCGGCGCGGTGATTGGATCGGGCGGCACGAGTTGGGGCGGACTTTGGTTGCCGGCGGTTGTCTACCGTCACTTCTGGCCTGTCGGAGAATATCACGTCCTGCTTCGATCCGGGGGAGAATTCCGCTTTCGCTGGTCCGACCGCTGGGATGTTCAGATTCAGGATTGCACCGCCCAAATCAACGGCCGATCCTACACGCTGGAATCCGACACGACATTTCTTCTGAATGAAACGACCGATGAAATCATACCTCTCGAACCCGGTTTGGCCGACCCGGTGCAATTGGGATTCGGTACGCAAACATCCACAACTTCTCCTCTATGATCGAACAATGCTGGAAAATGGGCCGGGAAACTGCCTGAATTCAAACCCGGTTCCTGCCCCGTATGGAAAAGCATTCAGCCGAAGATCGCGATGCTGAAAACGAACTATTTCAACATCAACGACGCCACTCGGCAGGCGGACATTTTAACCAGAACAATTAAGGCATTTTGATAGGCATGTTTTTTTCCCATATGGATATAAAACATGGTTGAAATTCTACCGAATGAAAACGGCAGTCGTAATCTTCCTGTTTGATGCCGGAGTAAAGCGAATACGTCCCGTAGCGAATCCCATAGGTTTCTCGGGGAATCCCAGAGGGATTTCTTGTCTGTTCCTAACAGTTCATCGTATTGTAACAAACTGTAATATATAGACTAACAATCTATTGCATCATCTTCATCTTTCTTCCTAAAAACACTTGACAAAAGAAAAAAAATGATCTAAAATGCAAACGTTCAACAATTGCAATCGTTCAACATTCAGTTTCCGGAAATGGATTAAAATTCGATGTCAACCTTACGTCAAGTCGCGCAGAAGGCAGGGGTTTCCGTGGAGACGGTTTCGCGGGTTCTCAACGGGAAACTGAAGGAAACCTGGCCGAGTTCCATTCGTCGGGCAAAGAGGATTCGTAAAATCGCCTTGGATCTGGGGTACTTTCCCAATGCCGCCGCCCGCGCGATCAAAACCGGCCGATTCGGGCAGATCGCCTGCATGGTGTCCGAGTATCGCCGGGAGCAGCCTGATGCCACCTTCACCCTGGGGCAGCTTCGTTACGTGGACGTGGTGACAAAACTCCTGGCCGACCGGGGGTATTCGACCATTATCGAGCCGGTGTATCTTGACTGGCGAACGGGAAAGCTGATTGAAATCAGCCGGGTGTTTTCCGAGGTGGTTGTGGACGGCATTCTCGGCGTCGATGCCTGCGGCGGCATATCCCACGAAATCGATCAGCGGATTCAGAACATGAATACTCCCGTGATCTGGCTGAATCGGGTTGAAAGTAAAAGCAACGTTCCTTGTATAAAGATCGATGAAGCTCTCGGGGCAAAACTGCTCGTGGATCATCTGGTGGAGTTGGGGCATCGGCGGATCGCCTATATCGGCCCGGAGCCCGGGGGACACTACTCCGTGGAAGAGCGAATGGAAGGCGTCCGGGACGCGTTGATGGCCCACCGCCTGGATGCGTCTGATGTTCGTTCGGAGAGTTGGCATCCTAACAGCAGGGAGTTGGCACGGCAACTTTTGAACAAACAGCCGCGCCCCACGGCGTTCATTTGCAACAACCGCAAGCGATACGACGCGGTATTGCACGAGGCGTCTCGACTTGGTTTACGTGTTCCGTATGACGTTTCTATTTGTTGTTTTGCCGGAATCCAGGACGTCAATGAGTATCCCATTACCGCCGTGGTGATTCCGGAAGCGGAAATGAGCAAGGTGGGAGTCGATCGCCTGATCGATCGGATCAAAACGCGCAAGGCCCCCGGTACGATTCCGGACATTGCGCCGAGTTTTTTCCGCGGCGAGACAACTCTCCCACCATCATCGGAATAGGTAAGGATTATCCCCACAAACGTAAGTGAGGATGCGTTGGAATACTGATTTTGGAGATAGTGAGAATCCATTGAAAGGAGAACAGCAATGAAAAAGACAATTGGACTACTAACGCTAGTGGTGATGATTTCCGTCGCGTTGGCGGGTACGGCGCAGGCTGATTTG
>JAFGJE010000243.1 GCA_016929245.1 Phycisphaerae bacterium | reverse complement strand
GGAATCATAAGAATCGTTTCCGGGGGTTCGCTGCGCTTCACCCCCGGCTAAACGCTGTCAGCCCTACGGGCTTCAATACCGGTCAATTTGAACGACCAGCGACCCAGTACCCGCTACTGACTACTTCTCTTCCTATAACAGATTCACCGGATCGACGTCGATCGCCAGGTCCGCGGGGACGAGTTTGGCAATCGCGGCGATGTGGGGTTGCAGGGTTGTTTGGACGGTTCCGGCTTCGGGGGTGACAAGCAGCACCTGGAAGCGGAACTGGTTCCGGATTCGCACGAATTCCGCCTGCATCGGCCCGAGGATGCGCACGCGGCCGGCGGGGAGAATCACGCGGAGTTGCTTCGCCAGTTCGTCGGCGCCCTCGCGGGCTACGTCCACCTTTTCGTGCCGCGAGACGAAGCGAATCATCCGCGTGAACGGCGGAAGCTGGGCGTCTTTGCGATCCGCCAGATCGTATTCGACGAAGCTCGTGTAATCATGCTTCTCGGCGAAGCGGATCGCCGGATCGTCGGCGTGCAGCGTCTGGACGATCACCTCGCCGCCCGTCTCGCCGCGCCCGGCCCGACCCGCCACCTGCACGATCAACTGGAACGTCCGCTCCGACGCCCGGAAATCGTGCATCACCAGCGACGTGTCGGCCGACGCGATGCCCACCAGCGAGACGCGCGGAAAATCCAGACCCTTGGCGACCATCTGCGTTCCGAGAAGAATATCCACCTTCCCCGCGCCGAATTGTTCCAGGACGGCCTGGAATTGTTTCGGCGAGGTCATCGTGTCGCTGTCCATCCGCGCGACGACGGCGGTCGGGAATTTCCGCGCCAACTCATCCTCGATGCGCTGGATGCCGTATCCGAACAGCACCACCTTCCCGCCGCACGCGGGGCAGGCGGTGGGCAGTTCGGCTTTTTTATCGCAGTGATGACACAGGCAAAGCTGAATCGCCTGGTGCCACACCATCGGGCGGAGGCAGTCGTCGCAGTGCAGGATCCATCGACACGACGGGCAGAACACGTGGCTGGCGTACCCGCGACGGTTCATCAGCAGGATAATCTGTTCGTCGCGGTCGAGGGTCTGGGCCATCTTCGCGGTCAGCGTGCGGCCGAGCAGTTCGATGCGGCCTTTGGTCATGTCCTCGCGGAGATGCACGATTTTGAGTTTCGGCATGGCGAGGCTTCGGACGCGCTTCGGCAGGCGAAGCAGGCTGTAGCGCCCCTGTTGGGCGTTGTGATACGATTCCAGCGACGGCGTCGCCGAGCCGAGGATCACCGGAACGTTCGCCAGCGACGCGCGCTTCACGGCGACGTCCCGGCCGTGGTAGCGCGGGGCGGTGTCCTGCTTGTAACTCGATTCGTGTTCCTCGTCGACGATCACGAGCCCGAGGTTTCGCGTCGGGGCGAACACGGCGCTTCTCGGGCCGATGACCACCGAGGCGAGTCCGTCGCGAATCTGCCGCCAGGAGAACGCGCGTTGCGCGTCGGTCAGTCCGCTGTGCAGAATCGCCACGCGCGGCAGGCGCCGGGCGATGCGCTCGACGGTCTGCGTCGCGAGGGCGATTTCCGGGGTCATCAGAATCGCCTGCCGGCCGGCCTCCACGACGCGGCGGATCGCCCGGAGGTACACCTCCGTCTTTCCGCTGCCGGTCACGCCGTGCAGCAGCGTCGCGGAAAACGCGCCCGCGTCGAGTTTCGGCTCGAGGGAGTGCAGGGCGGCTTGCTGATCTTCGTTCAGGCCGAACGGATCGTCGTGAATTTCGCCCGACAGCGCCTCCAGCGTCACGCGGCGGGATTCCGTGCGAATGAGTTCGTTTTTGCGAAGTCGCTGGAGCGTGTCCCTGCCGGCGCCGGCGTGTTCGAGCAATTCCTCCAATCGCAGGGGTTCGATCCCCTGCTTTCTCGCTTCGAGTAATTTATCCAGGATCATCCGCTGGCGCAGACCGAGGCGTTTGGGCCAATCGTCCGGTTCCGATGAGAGATACACGACGGTTTCGTTGCGTTGCCCGTGCTTCCCGACGGCCGAAGGGATCATGGCCGATAGCACCATCCCCAGGGGAGTGAGATAGTATCGGCTGATCCATTGACCAAGCTGCCAGAGTTCCTCGTCGAAGGGGGATTCGGGATCGACGACCTCCGCGACGGTTTTCAACTCCCGGCCCGTCGGGGAAGATTTTTTGATTTCCGTCACGAACGCGAGCGTTTTGCGATTGCCCCGGCCGAACGGCACGCGCACCCGTTGGCCGATGTTGGGTGCGCCCAGGGATTCGGGAAACACGTAATCGAAATCCCGCCACAAATTCGCGTTGACCACCACCCCCACCACCGGCCCGCGAGGCGCCTTGGAAGATTGTGTCCGCGAAACAGGTTCTTCAAACAAACCGGCCATGGGAGGTATGGTACCGGGGGGAATAAAGAAGGGAAACTGGGAATTTGCCTAGCTGTCATCCTGAGCGGAGCGCAGCGGAGCCGAAGGACCTTACGCATAACTACCCGTAAGATCCTTCGGCTCCGCTGCGCTCCGCTCAGGATGACAAACGCTAGATGTTTTCTCCCGCGAACGATAGGATAATGGTCGCCATGAATTTTCTGTACGGTGCCATGTTGTGGGGAGGTTTGGCGGTGGCTGCGCCGATTGTGATTCATCTTCTCATGCGCCCCCGGCCTCGGAGGGAACCCTTACCGACGATCCGGTTTCTCCGCAACCTGCAGCGAAAGCATTTCGCGAAGCTCAAATGGAAACACGTGCTTTTACTGGCACTTCGTTGCGCGGCGGTGCTGTTGATCGTGCTTCTTTTGGCGCGGGCGTTTCTGCCGGGTTCTTTTGAAACGCCCTCGACGGCGCCGACCGCGTTGGTGGTCGTGCTCGACACCAGCGCGTCGATGGGTTATCGACACCAGGGACGAACCGTTCTTCAGCGAGGCCAACTTTTGGCGACCGAACGGATCGAATCCCTTTCGCGGGACTCGGCTGTCGCGGTGTTGACCACCAGTTCCCGCGCGACGACGGAATCGTTTCTCCCGGACGCCAAACTGGCCGCCCAGCAGGTGGGCGACGCCCTTCTGGGGCAGGACGACGCGCCGCTGGGCGCGAGCCTCGCGGCCGCCAAGGCGCTGCTGGCGTCCCGGAACGAACCCTATCGCGAGATTCTCGTCGTCACGGACCTGACGAAACCCGCCTGGCGGAATTGCGCGCCGTTGTCGATCGATCCGGAGATTCGGGTGACGGTTCTCGACGTCGGCGTTCAGCGCGGCGCCAACGCCGCCCTTCGTCCGCCGCGCGTGGACTGCGACACCGTTCCGCCGGGATCGGACGTGACGGTCCGTTCGACGCTGTGGTCGGAACACCTCACCGGCGCGATGCGGCTGGAGCTTTTCGCGGGAGATCAGGCCGTCGAACAGCGCAGCGTCGATCTGACGCCCCTCCAGGCGCTGCCGATTTCGTTTACCGCGCGGGCGGAACAGACCGGCGTGCTGACGGGAACGCTGAAACTGCAAACCGACGATCCCTTGCCGATCGACAACGCGCGGTATTTCACCGTGGACGTGTCGGCGGAAATGGAGGCGCTGCTGGTGGGCGCGTCGTCTGGAACGAATCCGACGGTGTTTCTGATGGGCAACGCCGTCGCGCCGCCCATGCCAGGCCGCGCGGACGCCCCGCGACGACGCACCCTTCGTCCCGAACAACTCACCGACAAAGCGACGCGGAAGGCGGCGGTGGTGATCCTCGCGGACGCGCCGGCTTTGACGCCGGTGCAGTGGAAACAACTCGAAGACGCCTGCCGCGAGGGACTGGGCCTGTGGATCGTTCCGGGCGAGGCGGTGCAGGCATCCTCGTACAATTCCCCCGAAGCCCAGCGTCTCCTGCCGACGAAACTCGGGAAAATCCAAACTCTCCCGAAGCGCCTGGGCGTTTCGCCGCCGGACACGAACCTGCCGATGTTTCAACCTTTCGCGCCCGGTCCCGAAGCCAACCCGCCATTATCGGATGTGCAAGTTCAGCGACGGTTCACCGTGGACTCCGTGGCCGCCGACGCGTCGGTCGCCCTGACGTACACGGACGGTCAGCCGGCGATTCTGACGCGCGACGTCGGCGCCGGACGCGTGGTGCTGTGGACCTTTTCGCCCGTGCGCGATTGGTCGAACCTCGCGCGGCTGGGCGGGCAGTTCGTCGTTCTCGCCCAGCGGACGGCCCGGTTGTTGACGGACATGGGAAACGATTCGCGCCGATTCGCGCCCGATCAGATGATCGAGCTACCCACACCCCGCGGATTTCACCTTCCCGACGCGACGCTCCAACGACAGCCGGACGCCCACCCGACGCCCGTGACGTTCACCCTGACGCAGGGAACGCCTCGAAGCATCCGCCTGGCGCCCCAGCCGGTGGGCAACTACATCCTCACGCTGCGGGAAGGTAAGCGCACCAGGCCGATGGGATTCAGCGTCAACACGCCGCCCGGCGAAAGCGACCTGTCTCGTTTGACGCCCGGGGAACTCGAAACGCTGTTCCCGAACGGAGTGTCCCTGGGCGCCGCGACGGAAGCCCCCATACCCGTCTTCGCGTCGGTGCGGCGCGAAATGGATCTGACCTGTCCGATCTTCCTGATTCTTCTGGCGATTCTGCCGGCCGAGGCGTTCCTCGCCAACCGTTTCCATCGCTCCGTCGATTCCGGGGACTAGTAGTCTGTCACATCCAATTGTATCAAGTTGTCATCCTGAGCGGAGCGAGTCTTCGAGCGAAGTCGAAGGACTTTACGGGTAGTTAAGCGTAAGGTCCTTCGACTGCGCTCGAAGACTCGCTCCGCTCAGGATGACAGTCCCCAGTCCCAAAACCCCAAACCCCAGTCCCAAAACCCCAGTCCCCGATCTTTCCCCTTGCAGTCGGGGTGGTCCTGGGGTATAGAGGCGGCCTTGAACGCGCGTGACGGAGCGGGTGTCCCGTCACGGAACCATAAGGATGGAAAGGAATTTCTCATGGCGAAAAAATTGCGAGTCGGCATTGTCGGCGCCGGCGCGATCGGCACGGTGCATGCCAATGCCTATAAAGCGGTGGATGAAATCGAGACGGCGGCCTTCTGCGACGTGAATGAAACCGCGTTGCAAAAAGCCGCCGACACGTTCGGCGTGAGCAACTGCTTCACGGATTTCGACCAATTCCTGAAAAGCGACGTCGACGTGGTCAACGTTTCCGTGGGCAACGTGCTGCACAAAAAATTCGCCGTCGCGGCGCTGCGGGCGGGCAAGCACGTGTTCCTGGAAAAACCGATGGCGATGAACTCCGCCGAAGCCCAGGAGATCAACAACGAGGCGAAAAAGGCGGGCAAGGTGCTGCAGATCGGCATGGTCCGCCGGTTCAGCCCGCAGGCGCAGGTGATTCGGGAGTGCTATAAAAAGGGCATGCTCGGTGAGGTGTACCACACCCGCGCGGTGCTGATGCGGCGGCGAGGCATTCCGGGGCTGGGCGGATGGTTCACGACGATGTCCCAGTCCGGCGGCGGACCGATGATCGATATCGGCGTGCACTGGTTCGACGCGGCGATGTACCTGTCGGACCAGTGGGAACCGACGGCGGTCAGCGCGAAAACCTACGCGAAATTCGGCCCGCGCATGAAGGATTACGTCTACACGGACATGTGGGCGGGTCCGCCGAAATACGACGGCGTCTTCGACGTGGAAGACTACTCCACCGGGCTCGTGCGCTTCGGCGAGAAGGCGACGATGAGTTTCGAGATCGCCTGGGCCTGCAACGCGGAAAGCCCGTCGTTCGTCGAGCTGCTGGGCGACAAGGGCGGCGTGCGGTACGATTCCGGCGCGTCGCTGGTGGTCTACACCGAACACGGCGGACGGGTGGCGGACATCCAGTTGCAGTACGACAACCGGGAGAACATCTTCGAGGGACAGGCCCGGGCGCTGCTGGCCAACTGCCGCGGGAAGAAAAACGAAGCCGCCACCGGACAACAGGGCGTCACGCTCATGCGACTGATCGACGCGATCTACGCCTCCGGAAAGGCGAACCAGGAAGTGAGTATCAGGAAATAACCCCTTTCATGAGAACGCGAGGCGGAGCGATCGCTCCGCCTCGTTCTTTTTCTCGTAAAAAAACAGCGCCGAGCGGCAAGCCGACTTGCGAATCCGGCTTGCCGCTCGGCGCTGTTTTATTCTTCACTCCGCGTTATCGTTTTGTTCCAACAGAAAAAGAACTCTTGTCCGTTATAAAACTATTTTCCGTGGATGCGATTGAAAAGGTCGTCGAGGATTCGCCCTTCCAGGTCGCGGCGGCGTTTTTCGTTGATCCAGTTTTCGTTCTGCTGGGGGGTGGTCGCGGCTTCCATGTCGCCCGGTCCGGTGTCGCCGGGGTTCATGGTGTAACTGTGCCGTTCCTGGGAATACCCCATTCGCTTCTCCGCCGCGGAACCCTGTCGCTGCTGCATCACCTGCGCCAGGGCGGTGACCACCGGACCTTCCTGCACGATCTGAATCGTGGCGATCTGCCGGGCGGGGCTGTCCCCCAGCAAGCGGTCGCGTCCGGCGTCTCGGACGTCCGTAGGTTTGGATTTGATGATGCCCGTCCCGGCGCCGGACCTGGCCGGATCGATCGGAAAATACTGCGCCATGACCTGTCGGCCGGCGGCGTAGGCCTGCTGAAAGGACGTGTCTCCCATCGCCCGGGTGGTGGACTGGCTGGGCGCGAGTCCCTGGTTGAGGATATCCCCCCGCTGACAACCGACCCCGACGACCGCCAGGATCGCGACCCATCCCATGATTCCCGGATACCGTTTCATAATGATTCTCCTGATCCTCCGACGTTTCGCCGGTATGCTGGTTCGAGACTTCGACAACAACATACGCTCCAAAACGTGAATCTGCAATAAAGTTTGTCTCTATTCTTCCGTTTCGCCCAGGGAATAATTCGGCGCCTCGTGCGTGATGGTGATGTTGTGCGGATGGTTTTCGGCGATGGTGGCCGCCGAGACGCGAATGAACTTCGATTTCTCCTGCAACTCGGAAATCGTCCGACAGCCGCAATACCCCATTCCCGCCCGCAGACCTCCCACGAGCTGGTAGACGTATTCGCTCAAAGGCCCGCGATACGGAACGCGCCCTTCCACGCCTTCGGGGACGAGTTTCTCCCGGTCGGCGTCCTTTTGACCGTAACGATCCGCCGAACCCTGCACCATCGCGCCCAGCGAACCCATTCCGCGATAATCCTTGAACCTTCGGCCTTTGTAAATCACCAGGCGACCCGGCGATTCGTCCAGACCCGCCAGCAGGCTGCCCAGCATGACGACCGACGCGCCGGCGGCGATGGCTTTGGTGATGTCGCCCGAAAGGCGAATCCCGCCGTCGGCGATGACGGGAATTCCCCGGGGCATGGCGACCTTGGCGACTTCGCGGACGGCGGTGATCTGCGGCATGCCCACCCCGGAGATGACGCGCGTGGTGCAGATCGCGCCCGGTCCGATGCCCACCTTCACCGCGTCGGCGCCGGCGGCGATCAGATCGGCGGCGGCTTCGCCCGTGGCGATGTTACCCGCGACCACGTCGATTGTATGGTTCGCCTTGATCCGTTCGACCGCCTGCAGGACGTTTTCGCTGTGCCCGTGGGCGGTGTCGACGACGATCACGTCCACGCCCGCGGCGATGAGGGCTTCGACGCGTTCCACGTCGGCGACTCCGACGGCGGCCCCGACGCGAAGTCGGCCTCGCGCGTCCTTGCAGCGCTGCGGGAAGCGGCGGGTGTTCTCGATGTCCGTCATGGTAATCAAACCCGCGAGCTTTCCGTCCGTGACCAGCAGGAGCTTTTCCACCTTCGCGGCGCTTAAAATGCGATCGGCTTCGTCGAGACTCGTCTCGGGCGGCGCCGTGACGAGGTTGTCCTTCGTCATCACCTCGGAAATGGGCTTGTCCGAGGAAAGAAATTTCAAATCGCGCCGCGTCAGGACGCCCACCAGCGTGCCGTCGTCCTTCACGATGGGAAATCCGCTCACGCCCTGCGTTTCCATTGTTTCCCGGGCCATCGCGGTCGAGGCGGTGGGCGGAAGCGTGATGGGATCGTTGATGATGCCGTTCTCGCTGCGCTTGACCTTCTCCACCTCGTGGGCCTGCGCTTCGACGGAGAGATTCTTGTGGATGATCCCGATTCCGCCTTCCTGCGCCAGGGCGATCGCCAGACGCGCCTCGGTGACGGTGTCCATCGCCGCCGAGAGAAGCGGTATCTTCAACTGGATGTTCCGGGTCAGCCACGAGGACGTGTCCACGTCCTTCGGCACGACGTTGGACCGGGCCGGCACGAGCAGAACGTCGTCGAAGGTGATCCCGTTTCCGTCTCCCATTAATTTTTCCTGCATGGTGACTCCCTTTGGCTATCGAATGTCGGAATCGTCAAACCGCGGCGGTCTGTGCGCGGAAGCGGACCGCCTGGAATACATGGAGATATGCGAACGGCAGCTCGCGCCGCCGCAGCCGAGAGTCTCGGCGAAGAATCCGGCGGTTCCATCCGTTCGTTTTGTGTCTCGGCCTACACCCATGGCAAATTATGGCGACAAGACCGTGAGGTTGTCAAAACCTTTGTGGCAAAATTTGGGTTTTTTTATAAAAAAGAATCAAAATCCCCCAAGAAAACAAATCAACCCACGTTTTGCCCTTCCCCGTCGGAAACGGTAGAATACCCCCGAGAGGAGTTTGACCATGAAACGAGTCATCCTGTTTTTCATCGCCGGGTTCGTCGATGGTATCTCGGCCTGACGAAAAAAGAGCTTCTCAAGCAAATGAATGGGCATATCCTCGCCGAGGTGAAACTAACAGGAACCTATGAGCGGAAATGATACCACTGTCATCCTGAGCGGAATCGTGGCGCCTTCAAGCTCGTCTTCGAGCTTGTGGGTGCTATTCCCGGAAGCACCCACAAGCTCGAAGACGAGCTTGAAGGTGCCACGATTCGCTTGAAGGCGCCACGGATGACAGATAGGGAGCCGTTGATTTGACGACGACACTGACATTCTCTCCCCCCGACTGGCCGACGGTGCTGACCGCGGCGGCCTGGGGGTTGCTGGCGATCGAGGCGGCGATGCTTCCGCGTCGGCTGGCGAGGAAACGCCCGCGGTCGGCGGCGCTGGGTCTGGGCGTCGCGGCGCTGCTGGCCGGTCCGGTGTTGGTGCTGTTCGGGCTGCTCCTGGGAGTGATGACGGCCGGGGGAACGCGGCGCGGTGGGGATGCGTTCCGGGCGGGGCTGCGCGGATCGATGGTCGTGTCGCTGGCGCTGTCGGTGTGGTGGTGGGGTTCGACCGGCGCGGTGGTCGCCGTCGCCGCGACGGGCGTGTTCTGGGCGATTCGAGCGTACCAGCGAACGACCAGGCCGATTTCTCCTCGCGCGAAACGCCGACTGCTCGTGATACGCTCCCTGGTCATCGTATTCATCGCCTTGTGGGTTTTGAATCCCACCTGGCTGCACGAACGCCAAGAGCGTCTGGCGCCGGTGTTGCTCATGGGCGTGGATCGCTCCGCCTCCATGGACCGACGCGACGCTCAACGGCAGGACGAGACCTTCTGTTCCCGCCGGGAGGCGTTGCAACGGATCCTCCGCCGCGAACAAGGCGAACTGCAATCGCTCGAGGCGCAGGCGGACGTGGAATGGTTCGCCTTCGACGAAACCCCCACTTCCCCCACGCCGTCGAACGACGGGGCGCCGCCGGCGGCGCTGTGGCGGGGCGAACCCGGATCGGCGACCGCCATCGGCGACGCCGTCCAGGCGGTGTTCGATCCCCTGGCGGCCCACGGGTGGGACATCGCCGGAGTGGTGCTCTTGACGGACGGGGCGAACAATCTCAGCCGGCGCGTCACGCCCGAAGCATTGGCGGCGCGGATGGCCGCCCGGGGCGTGGCGGTGTATACCGTCGGCGTGGGGTCTCCGACGGTGACCGCCGGGATGCGATCCCTCACGGTGCAGTCCTGCGGCGCTCCGACGAGGGTGGACGCGTTCAATACCATGACGATCCGTCCCGTCGTCGAGGCGCTGGGGCTCAACGGGCAGACCGTGGAAGTCACCTGCACGTTCGGGGAAACGCCGATCGGGCGGCAACAGCGGAACATCACCGAAACGAAGGCGGAGGAAACGTTCGAGTTCACGCACACGCCGATCCGCACGGGATTTCACCGGCTGACGGTCTCGGCGCGGGTGGCGAACCCCGCCGGACCCGCGCCGGGCGGTCAACCCGTCGCGGACATGCTCGTGCAGGTGACCGACCGCGAAATCCGCGTTTTGTATATCGAGGGAACCTTCCGGTACGAAACGAAGTACATCACCCAGGCGCTGGGCAGCTCCCGGCGGATCACGCTGCATCGCTGGATTCTCCATCAGCCGCTGCGTCGAGGCCGGGGCGCTTCACCGGGCGAGGATATCGCCAATTGGCTGGGGTATCACGCGATCCTGCTGGGCGACGTGGCGGCGGATCGATTCACGCCCCGGCAACGGGCGATCCTCAAAACCCTCGTGAGTCAATACGGTAAGGGTCTGGCGATGATCGGGGGCGACGAGAGTTTCGGGCGCGGCGGATGGGGCCGGACCGAACTGGCCGACGTGCTGGGCGTGGACCTGAAGCAAAGCACGGAGCAGATTCGCCGTCCCATCCAGCCGCAACCCACGGCCGAGGGCGCCGAATCGGAACTGATGCACATCGGCCAGGCCGACGAAACGCCCGAGCAAAGCTGGGCCAAACTCGACGCGCTGCCCGGGGCGAATCTCCTGACGGGTGTCAAACCAGCAGCGACGGTGCTGGCGAATCTCCTGACCGGCGAACCGATGATCGTCGCCCAGCCGTACGGGAAAGGCCGTTCGCTGGCGATCGCGTTCGACACGACCTGGCGATGGGTGCTCTCGCCGAACACCGAAAACACCGCCGCGATGCAGAAGCGGTTCTGGCGGCAGGTGGTGCT
>JAFGJE010000242.1 GCA_016929245.1 Phycisphaerae bacterium | reverse complement strand
GAACCCCTAAGGGGCAAAGGGCGGTTAACCGCCCTGAAAATTCGGCGGGACGGAGCCCCGCCAAACATAAACAAGAAACACAAAAACGGATGTCGCACCCTGACAGAGCTTGGTTTTTGGGGTGATCCTGAACCCAGGGCACCAGAATTCACTTTAAAAAAACGCGACGGGAACGGATTCCCGCCGCGCAAAGATTCGGTTCTTTTTCTAGAAAGATTGTCAGTGCATTTCCACGTCGCAGGTGCCGATCGCCGGGCGGTAGAAGTTGAATTGTACGTTGGGGTGGTCAGCCAGCAGGCTCATCGGGACAGCCGAGTCCGGCAGCTGCTTTCCGATCATCAGCGTGGTTAGGCGCATGCCGAAGGCGTTGTCGTGCGTGCCGGCGTGCCAGATGCTGACCTTCCGGGCTTTCCACGTCTCGACGGGTCCGACGGTGCAGGCCCGTGTCGGCACGAGCGAGATATTCCCGCCCCCGGAGGTGCGGGCGTTCTGGGCGATCGTCATCGGATGCAGATCGACCACGCGCGTGGCGAGTTTGCGATAGTCCGCGGGGCTTGGCGGAGCGTCGGCGTACTGCCCCTCGCGTTTCAGCGGATCGTTGAACGCCCAATGTTTCACGTCGCCCTGCCCGCCCTGCATCACGACGCAGCGGATTTCGTCGTACGAACGGCTGTAGGCGGCGAGGTCACCGGAAGGGAAGTGCATGTTGGCCGCCGGCATCGCGAGCTCCGGCGCGATGCGGCCGAAGCACATCTCGTGATCCGTGCGCGCGAAGCTCAGCGGATGATCGCTCGCGACGGGCAGGCCGTCCTCGACCCACTCGTCCATGCCCCAGAAGTGACAGTCCGCCAGGTTCAGTTCCAGCGCGTTGACCATGCGCGCGACGATGGGCAGTTGCTCGGTCGGCCCGATGGGACCGCAGATGCCGGCGGGGTTGTCCGGCGTGGACTGGCGCCACGCTTCGATATACTCCAGCGCCTCGGCGGCGTAGAACTCTTCCAGCGTGTCGTAGAACACCACGCGAAAACCGTCGCGCGAAAGCTGAAGCATATCTTCCGGCGAAAGCCCGGCCGCGTCGGAAATGATCTCCGGCTCGAGGGTGGTGTAATCCCACCAGTCCGGGGCGACTTTACTGATTGGACGTGCCACAACAAACTCCTTTCGTTGCGATCTTGTATCGAAATCCACCGCATTCGTCAAGCACGACGAGAGGAGACAAGGAATCCTCCACGCCGTTGATGGAAAGGTGAGATGAGCCATTCTCTCACGGCGGAAATCCGGCTATCGTCAGGCAGCCCCCTTCCCCGCCGCGTCTTTGTGATTAAATAAACGGCAAATAATCGCCAAGCTGATATCGTAAATCCCGATTCCTCTCGCCGATGACTTTCGCGGGCACGCCTCCGACGAACGCGTAGTCCGGCACGTTTTTCGTCACGACCGCGCCGGCCGCCACGACCGCGCCCTCGCCGATGGTGACGCCCGGAAGGATAATCGTCCGGCAACTGACCCAGGCGTAGTCCTTAATGGTCACTTTCCCCTGCTTGACGCCGAAATCCGGATCCTGGGGATCGTGCTGCATCGTCCAGATCCACACGCCGGTGGAAAAATTAACGTTCTTCCCGATTTCAATGCCCGCGCGCGCGTCCAGCTTGGCGGAATTGCCGATGATGCTCCGCTCGCCGATCACCAGGTTTTCCGGAGAACGGATTTCCGCGCCGCCGTAGATGACAGCCTTGTTCCCTATCCTGGCTTTAAACAGGTGTTTGTAGATGAACAATCGAATCGCGTGAGAAGGAATTTTCCCCGTGGAGTTCAGGAGCAGAAATTTGAATCCTTCTTTGATCTGTTTGCCGTTCATTCTTTACTTTTTTATAGTCTTTCTGTTCCGCCGTCGAAACCCCCAAACCCATCCGCCGATCAAAACCATGGCGGTGGACGGTTCGGGCGCCATAAACGCCTGCACCTCGACGACGCGAAGGCCATAGGGATTGCCGTTGGAATCGACGCCGCCGAAGTCCAGGAACAGGCTTCGCGTGCCGTCCGGAGCATCCACGATGATATTTGAACTTTTTTATAGGTACAGTAAGGATGCACAACCGCCAAAGTTTATTTAACTTTCTTTCATAAAGAAATTACACGGATTCACACCCGCCGGCAACGGCGGAGGGTTATCGTCGCGCCGATCGTCAGCACTAGCAGGCTGGTCGGTTCCGGGGTGGTGAAGTCGATGTGGAGCATGGGACGTGGCGACTCCATCCCCGCCTCCGACGTGTAGACATCCAGGCGGTTGCTTCCTTGCGTGTACGGCAGCAGCACCCAGCCGTAGTTGGCTTCGCCACTCAGCCACGCGAGAACACTTTCGGTGACATCCGCCTCCACCGCCCCCGTCAACATGTTGGATATAATGCAATCCTGCTCGGACCGGGCTTCGATGTCGTCCGCGGAAATCCCGTCCAGAAGACTGTCCCAGGTGTCGGCCTCGGTCCAGTCCTGGAGCATGCGGTGAATCATCGAAAAACCACCGCCCTTTTCGGGCAGGTTCAGAACGAGCGTGGCGCTGAGAACGTGCGCGCTGAGGGGCACCTGCCCCGGCCCGTCGCCGAACAAATCCTCGAACCGGATCAGCATGTGATTCGCGTCGCCATCGATCTCGGGAGTATCGGTATCGACGCTCCCGGTCGTCGCGTCGCCGTCGGCGGTGGTTGGGTCGCCTTGCCGCACGGTAGTGTCGGCCGTGCCGTCGTAGCCCATAAATCCATCCTGGAATCGCGTCCGCCTGACGCCTTCCGGGAGCGTGACGACCGTCAGGGTCGACCCGATCGGCGATTCCGAGGAGTTGAATCCCAGATCGTCCGTGCCGTTCGCGTGGGGTGACAGCAGCCAGCCGAAATTCTCTTCCCCCGCCTGCCAGTGAAGGAGACTTTTCGTCACGTCGATGGTGATCGTTTCGGCGGGGACGTTCTCGTTTCCGTCGTCGGCGCCGAGGGTCGCTTCGGCGGTCGCCACTGCCTCCAGGCCGTCGGCCCGCACGCCTGCGCCCAAGGAATTCCACGTGGAGGATTCGTCCCACGGAGTCAACATGCGGTGCACGGTCGCGCCGCTGCCGGCGTTGCTGACGTTCAAGGTCAGCGTCGCCGAGACGATTCCCGTCGTCGGGGAAATCCGCCCTTCCTCCGTGCCGATGACGTCGTCAAACCGCAGCAGACTCTGGACCGGCCCGGCTGGGTCGCCGTCAACGGCATCGACGCGAAATTGACTCTCGGAACCGTAGGAGGAATCCGGCGACGCGGCCCGGATTTCGGTGTCCTGTGTTTCCGAGTAACCGTTAAAACCATCGCGGAACACGTACGTTCCCTCCGGCGGCATGAGGCCGTTGACCGTGATCTCCGTCGCGCCGAACGTCACGTCGTAGCGAAACTGGCTGCCGGAGTCCGTTCGGTACGAATCCAGGGACGGGGAATAGGTGCTGACGTTGATCTTGTTGTTCGGAACGTCGAATTCGATCTTCCGAAGATATCCCATGCCGCCCTCGCTGGAACTCTGGTAGTCCGCCATCATTTCGATGACGTTCTCACCGGCGGCATTGACCGAAAGCTGCTGGTGTTCGTTATGGATGTGTCCGCACAAGGCCATGAAAATCTGCGGGTTGTTATTGACCAGCCCGTTCCATATCTCGTCGCCGGTGGCTGATCGTTTCCCCCAGGCAAGGAACTTGGTTAAGTAGTCATGCGTGGTCAGAATCGTCGGCATGTTCGGGTGGGAATCGATGATTCCCTGCGCCCAGGCGAGGTGACCGGCGGAGGGGTCGAACGTCAGGTTCAGGTGCAGGAAATTATATCCGCCGGCCGAGAACGTCTGGTAGTGACAGAGGTTGTCCCAAGACGCCCCTCCGTACCAGCTCTCATCGGCGTATCGAGAGGCGCCCATGTTGGCGGTGAAACGGGCGACTCCGTCGTGGTTTCCGCGCGTGACGCTGTACGGAAGGTAGGCGGTGTTGGCGGGATCGCCGCCTTCCAGCGTATTCAAGGCATTTACGGACCATTCCCATTCCGTGGGATCGTTTCCGCTTTCCGTGACGTCCCCCAGGTGCGTCATGAAAGCGATATTTTCCGCCGCGATGTTATCGACGACCCACTGCGTCTGGTTGTAGAAGTGCTGAATATAGGCCGGATTGTCGGTGTAGTGCTGCGTGTCGGGCAGGGCGACGATCGTGAACGGATCCCCCGCTTTCAGTACAGCCGATATAACCAGCAGGAGACAGATCGGTAGATACAATAAGCTCTTAGGCCTGGTGGCAATGAGCGTTGCCATCATGTTGACCTCCACAGTACCTCTATTTTACAACCGAACGCTATACGGACGGGTATGAAGTTTTCGGGCCTTTTGAGCAATACAGTAAACCCGATACCGGAAAGACCTTAAGGGCATCTACCGATCTTCATAGGTGGAATAAAACGATTCCAGAGCCAAGCGTCTTGTAAGGTATTATACCGAAAAGAGTTCCTTTGTCAAATATTAATTGTGGGCGTGGTCGAATCTTTGTCCACCGCGTATGTTCTTCCTACCAATACGTTACGAAAAAAAACGCGGCCGGAACAAATTCCAGCCGCGTGCGTTTGTATTGGTCTACAGAGAACTTATTTTGATTGTGTCCAGGCCTTATCCCCGTCGGCGACGTCGGACGAGGGTAACCGCTCCGACAGCCAGCAGCAGCAGGCTGGTCGGTTCGGGCACGTAGTCGATGACGAGCATCGGACGCGGCGACTCCGTCGCGTACTCCGACGAACTGAAAATCACGCCGTCGGTGCTGGTCGACTTGAGCACCCAGCCGTAGTTGGTGTCACCGCACTGCCACTGCAACACGCTTTGGGTGACGTCCACCTCCAGCAATCCAATCGCCACACTGGAGGTGGTGGAATCCGCGTCGGCGGCGGCTTCCACGTCGTCGGTGGAAACGCCCTCCGAAAGGCTGTCCCAGGTATCCGATTCGCTCCAGCTCCGGAGCATGCGATGGGGGGAAAAGGCGCTGCCATCGTTGGTGATATTCAACACCAGCCTGGCGTTGATGATTTCCTTGTCCAAGGGCACCTGCCCTTCTCCCTCGCCGAACAGGTTATCGAACTTGATCAGCACATGGTTCTCGCTGCCGCTGCCGCCGGGGTCGTCGTTATCGATTTTCAGCGTCGTCGCGTCGCCGTAGGTGGTCGTGGGATATTCCTCGCGTACCTGGGTGTCCGTCGTGCCATCGTAGCCGTTGAACCCGTTTTGGCTGCTGACCCGCGTGACGTCATCCGGAAGCGTCAGGCCGTTGACCGTGATGTCCGAGGCGCCGAATGTCACGTCGTAACTGAAATAGCTGTTGGGATCCTTCTGATAGGAGTTCAGGGACGGGGAGTACGTTTGGACGTTGATCTTGTTGTTCGGCACGTCGAATTCGATCTTGCGCAGGTAGCCCATTCCGCCTTCGGTGTACTCCTGAAAGTCGGACAGCATCTCGATGACCTTGTCACCGGAGGCGTTGGTCGAAATCTGCTGGTATTCGTAGTGCATGTGGCCGCACAAGGCCATGAAAATCTGCGAATTGTTGTTGATCAGATTGCTCCAGATATCGTCTCCGGTACTCGTTCTGCCGCCGGACGTCATGTAGTTGTGCGTCGAGACGATTGTCGGCAGACCCGAATGGGAGTTAATCACTCCCTGCGCCCAGGTGAGGTGATCGGCGGTCGGATTGTAGTCCAGGTTCAGATGCAGAAAGTTGTATCCGCCGGCGGAGAACGTCTGGTAGTGGCAGCGATCGTCCGAAGACGCACCACCATACCAGCTCTCGCCGGTGTATCGGAAGGAACCCAGGTTGGCGGTGAAACTGCTCGTGCCGTCGTGGTTACCGCGGCAAACGCTGTACGGCACGTACGCGGCGTTGGTGTAATCGCCACCCGTCTCCAGCGTATTTAGGGCGGGCATGACCCGGTTCCATTCCGTGGAGTCATCGCCGCTTTGCGTGACATCGCCCAGGTGCGTCACGAAAGCGATGTTCTCCTCCGCGATGCTATCGACGATCCACTGCGTCTGGTTGTAGAAGTGCTGCATGTTCGCTTCACTGTCGCTGTAATGCTGCGTGTCCGGCAGGGCGACGATGGTAAAGGCGCTTCCCTGCGCCAGGACGGATGATGAGGCTAGCAGTAGACACACCGCCGGCAACAATAGGTTCCTGGACCAACCGATTGAATACGCGGACATACTTCCACCTCCCGGATATCCCAACAGATATCCTTTCTGATGCATGTAATTCCGGACCCTACACTTGAAACCTACACGATGTGATATGAAGTTTTCCGGATTCTGGTACATTTTCCCAAACGCACGAACCCGGATGGATCAACTTGAATAGATGACGTAATGAAATTACAGACAGACGAGAGTAATCTACTCCATAATCACAGATGGTTCACGTAATATTATATAGGAAAGAGTTTTCGAGTCAATCATCGATTTCAAATATTGTACCTTTTTTTTTAAAGTTCGCTGAAAAGGTATACCTTTTCAGCGTCGACGTTGTCGACGGAGGAAAGTTGCCACCGCGCCGATTTCCAGCAGGAGACCGCCGGCCGGCTCTCCGAAATAACCCTTCGTATGAATACTCTTGACAGATCCCATCCTGCCCGCCTAAGTTACATGCGCCGTTTCTTCCGGCGGGACGGTCTCGCCGTGTGCGACTTTCATGAATTCATTTCTAAGGGAGTAGAAACATGGAATTGGTGTCCATCTTTATTCTGATCGGGTGTGGAATCCTGGCCGCCGCTCCGTTGATCATTCAAAAAAAGCCCGAAGCGAAAGAACTCATCGAGAAAATGACGCCGTATCAGGGATTCGGCGGGGTGATTCTGCTGATCTGGGGACTCATCAATCTGATTCGGCTTCTCATCAATATCTTTCGGTATCAAGTTTTCTTTCACTTATCTATTTTGACGTTTCTGGTCATGTTTCTGGTCAGTATCGCGCTGGGATTCCTGATGGGATATGCCTTAATCAGCAAATACGTATTGAGCAAAAACGAAACCGCCGCCGCCAAGGGTGAGTTGGTTCGCGCGAAACTCTCGAAAATCCAGATTCCCCTGGGAATCGCGGGGATTGCGCTGGGCATCTGGGGATTCATCGTCTGGATTATGTATTTCTAAAGGATATCCACTGTATCTTTTGAAATAACCGACATGAATCGACATCGCCTGTTTCTGTTGCTGATATGGGCCGCCTGGCTGGCTGGGTGCGATGAAAACCGTATGCGGTCGGGGGTTGTGGTGTCGTCCGAACCGCCGCCGCTGCTGCATTATCGGGATTTCTCGCCGCGGGTGTTTGTCGAAAGCGACGAGGGCGGCAAGTCGATCCGGCTGGACAAGGTCGGCGGGCCTTTCTATGTCGTCGGGTTCGTCGAACCGCCCGGCGACGACGCGGGATACCTCAACCCGGTCCTGACGGAGATGGCGCTGAAGCTCTGGCTGGATTCGATCGAGGTGATCCAGATCACCCTGCCGACGAAAGACTGTCCCCTGACCGAACCGCAACGGCAGGCGGTCAGCCCCAATGTGCTGGAAACGAAAAACAACTTCGCGCGATTCTTCGATCCGCATAAAATCGCCTGGGAGGCGTTTTACCATCCCAAACCCGGCGCGATCCTCGTGGTGGACCGCTGCACCATCATCCCCATGATCGACACCCGTTCGACGCTCGCGGACCCGCGACGCATCCTCGACCGCGTGGAACACCTCCAGCGGCAATGGGAAGACGACATGTACCAGTGGAACAACACGCTTCCGTAACGCCGTCACGTCCGCCGGGGAGGATAAAGTCGGAATTGTACCTTTTTTCTCGCGTTTCCTGCTTCGGGACGAAGAGATCGAAACATGGAATTGTTTTCCCCCACGAGGCCCTGCCACTTCAGTGGCAGGGACTGGAGTTTGGCGGTTTCTGTGTGTGGTGCGTGGAGGGTTTTCGTGGACGACGGGCTGTTTTTCAGCCTGTGGCCACGTGATCG
>JAFGJE010000241.1 GCA_016929245.1 Phycisphaerae bacterium | reverse complement strand
TGTACTTTGAAAGCGCAAATTCGGGAACGATCCGCGTGGATACCTTTGAAATTCAGGTCGTCCCCGAACCGGCGACGATGGGCCTGCTGGCTGTCGGCGGCCTGGGGCTGGTGATTCGTAAAAAGCGCTGACAAGACGCGCAATAGTTGTCACCCTGAGCGTGGCGCAGCGGAGTCGAAGGGTCTCACGCGAAATACCTGTGAGTTCCTTCGGCGGAGTTTGTCCCCAGGGGATTCAGGATGACAGCTGGACACAACTATAATAACAGGTGGAGGTGGTGGAGCGATCCCCGGCGGATCGCTCCATCGCCATACGCCGCGATATACAAGGCTGTACCGGAAGAAATGAAAGAGATGTTCATGTCGCCCGCCTTTCTGAAACATAAGTATGGATTCTTCGTTCACTACTGGTTCGGGCGTGAGCGGGAAGAAGCCTGCCCTGAAGGTCTGAACAAAGCGACGGATGCATTTGACGCCGAGAGCTTTGTCCGAGACGTGGTTTCCTTCGGCGTGGAATATGTGATTTTCACGATTTGGCATTGCAACATGAATCTGCTGTATCCCAGCAAGGTGATGGATCGTTGGCGCCCCGGGCATACCAGCCGGCGCGACCTTGTGAAGGAATTGATCGAAGGATTCAAGGGAACGGGAGTCAATTTCCATCTGTACACGCACCCCGCCGACGGCCATGACTTCCCGGAAAAAGAGCAAGCGATGCTGGGATGGAACGGCCCGGCGCCGTACACGAAATGGAATGATTTTATCAATGAAATCTACGCCGAAGTGATGGACCGGTACGGCGCGGACGTGGATACGATCATCTTCGACGGAATCTGGCCGGAACAGGTGGACCAGGCCCGGCTGCGAGATACCGTTCTGTCCCGTCGTCCCGACGCCGGGCTCATCGCGCTGCATCACCTGCCGAACACGTGCTGTCCCTACAGCACGAAGGAACTCAGCTGGCCGGATGACGAGGAATATCCGTGGTTCGGATTCCATGAATACCCGCCGGTGATTCGTAGCGACGCGGACACCTGGCCGTCGTATCAGCGGATGATCGCCATCCCGCAGGGCGGAAACTGGAACGCCTGCGGAGGTTCCGCCCGCTACACAGCCGAAATGATGTACCGCTATACCGTTCTGCAGGCGGCTACCACCAGCGAATCCC
Organism: Phycisphaerae bacterium; assembly: GCA_016929245.1. Lineage (GTDB taxonomy): Bacteria > Planctomycetota > Phycisphaerae > SM23-33 > SM23-33 > JAFGEJ01. The sequence goes on along the minus strand of JAFGJE010000241.1, from coordinate 23,331 downwards.
CGGGCGTCGCCTGGGCCGCCGGACCGTACCCCGGCGGAACATGGGAATTCAACGTCCGGGAACGCTTCCAGCGCCTGGGACTGTACGTAAACGCGGTCGCGGAGTCGATCAAGAATACCTCACCGAGCCGGTCTTTCATCACGCCCGAAGGATCGAAGATCAGGAATCTGCCCTGGGGCGGCGTGGCGACGCGATCCCTCGACGGCCGATACGAGTACTTGCACATTCTGAATCCTCCACGCGACGGGAAAGTGCAGCTTCCCCCGCCCAAAGACGGAAGGAAATTCTCCTCCGCCGTGTTTTTACAGACGGGCCTGGAAGTGCAGTTGTCCGAAAACGAGAACGGCCTGGTCCTGACGCCGCCGGAGGGATTCTGGTGGCGGCAACTCGACAACGTTTTCAAGCTGACGGCCGAATAGTAATGGAAAGACGGACACGCATCGCCGATATATGGATTGGGAAGAAGGATATGAATAATGCAAGCATACAAGTTCTGAAGCGGCTTCGGCGCGGCCGACACTCCGCTCCGCGCGGGTTCACGTTGATCGAACTTTTAGTCGTCATCGCCATCATCTCGCTGCTGGTGAGTATCCTGCTTCCGAGTCTCACCAAGGCCAAGGAACTCGCCAGAACCACCGTCTGCTCCGCCAATCTTCACCAGATCAGTCTGATCGCATTTATGTATCTGAATGACAACAACGGCGTGTTCACCACGCATGAGGGACCCGGAACCTTCTGGGCGGACCACAACATCCTCAGCCTGACGAAAATTTGCGAGGCGGGAGAATTACGCAATAATCAAGGCACGTATGAACCGTATGATTCCTTCAACAGCGAAGGCGTCAGGCCGTATATTCTCCTGCTGCAATGCCCCGCGACAAAAGGAATCTATTCCGACGGCGACGGTGGATACGCCGTCAACGCCGTTTCGACGACCACGGATACCGCGGAAGCCGCCAGTCGCGGATTACCGATTCCGGAGGGGAAACTGGACGCGATTCCGGATCCCGGCAAGTGCTTCCTGTATTCGGAGGTTGTGGGAAATTTCCAGACCAGTCCGCGCGGGGCGCCCGGAAATTGGGCGGAGCACAGGAACTGCATGCCGTACACGGACTATTTCACGGATCGTCATCAGGATGGATTTAACGTGCTCTACTGGGGCGGAGCCGTCGAACCCATGAAATTTGACGACCTGTATTCCTACCCGTGGTGGGAAATGTGCTATTACTTCGGCACCGGCGGAAAATGAAGTCGCCCCGGACATTCGCGACTCGCCCGATCCGTGAGAAGATTCCTGCAATACCACAGAAACCCGTTTGTATATCGATTCATTTTGATATCATGGAGACGTTCCCTATGCACATATTTCGTACACCTGTCCGTTGGATCGTCGCGGTGTTGGTCGCGTTGGCGGTCTTGCCCTGCCTGCTTTGCCAAGCGGAGAACGCTTCAACCCAGCCTCAGGGCGAGAACCTGATCGGCGCGTCGAATCCGAATTTTGAGCAGGCCGGTAAGGATGGCGAGATCCCCGGCTGGAACGCGGCCTTCGGGACGGCGATTGTCGCGAAAGAACCCATCTCGGGCAAACAGGCGTTGCGACTCTCGAATCATTCCAAGGTGTACAACAACACGCTCCTCCGCGTCGAACCGGGGTATCGGTACGGCATCCGCGCCAAGTGCCGGCTGAAGAATTTCAAGTTCATCGGGCGTTATTACGGCGCGGGTCTGGCGTTGGAACAGCTCAATGCCGACAAGAACGTCAACGGCAACTGGTACCCCATGTACGGTTATCTGGAATACAAGGAAGGCACGCGGCCCTGGACGACGGCGGAGGTGGTGCATCGCCCCAAGGAAACGACCGTCTGGCTGCGCCCCGCGTTCTACGTGCAGTCGGAGGACGGCTCGGAAGTGTGGGTGGACGACGTGTACGTGTGGAAGGAAAAGATTCCCGACATCACCGCCGACCGCGAGATCAACGCCGTGGAAAACGGTTCGTTCGAGGTGAGCTACCACCGCGAGACGATCCCCAACGCCTTCGACGTCCAGGCGCCGCCGGAGAAATTCGAGGCGTATCAGAACAATCGAATCTGCGTGACCGACGTTCGATATCACGGGGCTGCCTCGCTGCGGATGACGGGCGAATGCACGATGGTTTCCACCCCCGCCTACGTGGACGCGAAGGAGGCGGTGGCGAAAATCGCCGTCAAAACGCAAGGCGACGACGCGGCTGCCTTCGCGCGGCTTCGATTGCTGGATACGAATCAAAAACTCCTTCGCGTCGTCGAGCTAGCCGACGTGAAAGGCACGAGCGACTGGAAGGTGTTTGAAAAACCGCTTAAATATCTCGCCCCGCAAGTGCGGTACGCGCAGTGGCAGTTCGGCGTGCCGGACGGCGCGAAGGGCACGGTGTGGTTCGACGACCTCCAGGTGAACGTATCCTCGCCGATGGCGCGACTGCCGTATCGAAAGGTCAACCGCGAAGAAGCGACGGTGACCGTCGACTGCAACATCCGCAAACAAACCTTCCTCAGCCCCCTCAACGCCGTCGATCACCACAACATCGACCGCCTGTACTCGCCGTCGATCTACACCGCCGGGCCGCACCTGGAAGGACCGGACCGATGGTTCCAAGAGCGTCGCAAGATGGGCTTTAAGTACATTCGCATCCACCATATCTACCAGAACAACATCTGCCGACTGGTGGACGGAAAAGTGGATTTCTCCCAGGCTCGAACCAACTGGCCGAACGGGGACAAATCGTTCGGGCCCATCTACTACAAGGACGCCGAGGGAAAGGACTGCTTCGACTTTTCCGTCATTCATCACGTGCTGGATAAAGCCATTCTGATCGGCGGCTGCAAGCCCATCATCACGCTGGAACCGGTTCCCTGGCAGATGGCGCTGGAGAACAATACGCACTACAAACCCTCGAACATGAAACTCTGGGAGGAGATGAATTACCGGTTCGTCAAGTCGCTGGTGGACAAGTACGGCGCGGAGGAAGTGAAGACCTGGATCTTCGAGACCGGAAACGAGCCGGGCACGGAGCCCGAATTCCATGGCCGACCGGGGCGCGAGCATGTGTCCGAGGATTTCCTGGAGATGCAGGACTACACCGTCGCGGGCGTCCTGCGGGCGCTGAGCGATGCCTTCATCGCCGGACCGAGCGGCTCGCCGAATATTCCAGAACTGCTGGAACATTGTGCCAACGGCAAGAACGCCGCCACCGGCGAGAAAGGCTGCAAGCTCGACGCGATCAACTATCACGGATACCTCGCCGGGCACGGCGGAGACATGAGCTGGCGGCAGATCGAGGATTATATCCTGCGGCTTCAGCAATTGAACAATCGCTTTTATCAATCGACGGGACGGCGCCTGCCCGTGTTCAACACGGAATTCACACCGTATTTCCGCGACGGACAGGATCCTCTCGATAAACTCCCCGCCGCGATCGACAATCATATCCAGGCGATCGCCACCCTGCACACGGCATGGTTTTCCCACAAGCACGGCGTGACGCTGCTGACGTTCTTCTTCCATCACCCGATTTACTTCCACCACTACGGCGTGCCGAAGGAAACCATGCCTGAATTTCTCGGCATGCCCACCGTCATCACGACGCACGGCGTGTTCAAACCCGTCTGCCGGGCGTTCCAGATCCTGTACAGGCTCGAAGGCGGCACGGAAGTCTCGGCGGAGGCGGACGTTGATCCAATCTATACGCTGGCGACCGCGACGGACGACGAAATCCGCGTGCTGTGCTACAACTTCGACGTCAACCCGCAGTTGAAATATACGACAAAGGTGGATGTACACATCGACCCGGACGGCATCGGTAAGAAGTTTCATGTGACGAAATACGAGTTAAATGAAACGAAGGCCAACTCCTATACCCTCGCCCGCCAGCGCAAGATCACCTTCGCCCAGGTGGATAAGGATTTGACGCTGGTGGACAAGCTCAACAAGGACAGCGAACTGAAACCCGAACCCATCGGCCTGCACGAAACCAGGGAAGGCAAGATTCACCTGCAATGCGAGATACCCTCCTACGGAGCGGTTTTGCTTGTTCTGAAGAAGGCGGAGTAATTCATCCATGAAGAAATCACGAGTAAATCGTTGGATTCCTGCCGCGGGCGTGGTGCTGGTATTGTCATTGTGGATTTCCGCCGGTGGAAAAGAGGCTACACCGCCGGAGAACAAATCCCTCACGCGGACCCAGAAGGAACTGCTGTTCCGCGAAAACGGATTGAAGAAGGACCATTTCTTCGGATACACGAATCTCATCCTCGCGTCGCTTCAGGGCGACCTGCCGGGCGTGGAAAAAGCGTTGAAGAACGGGGACAAGGTGAACTGGAAGATGGAGTGGGGATACACCGCCCTGATGCTGGCCGCCGACCGGGGACACCTCCAGATCGTCCGCCTGCTTGTTGAAAACGGCGCCGAGGTCAAACTCACCAATGACGAAGGAAAGACCGCCTTCGACCTTGCTCGGCGAGAAGGTCACTCGAATGTGGAAGCCTATCTGGTATCCGTACAACAACATCATTGATATTTCCCCATTTGATGTTGCGGATTCGGACGTGTGTCCCAGCCCGGAGAACGGATTCAATATAGATGGCGACAGTATTCAGGAAGTCATAAACGCGGCATCTACCGAAAGACGCGGACATGGTGCATCGCGGCGGAAAGGAAAGGGTCTGCCGGCGGGACCGGAGCCAGCGTAGACTCGAACCCAGTAACAGTGGCTATGGGGTCTACATCGACACAATATTGCGCATAGCATCTTGTTCCACAAAATGTAATTGACGAAAGAGGTTTTTCATTCCATGTTGGAGTTCGCGATAGCAGGCGTCGACCCGTGCTGGAAGCGATGACGGTTCGACGTGGTAAGCACGCTGGAAACCAAAGAAAAACGGATGCGTCTCGCGGGGAGAAGCATCCGTATTCAATGGGCCGTAATGGACTTGAACCAATGACCTCCTGCGTGTCGAGCAGGCGCTCTAGCCAACTGAGCTAACGGCCCGTAATTGTTATTCGGCAAGTCCAGGTGACCTGCCCTCGGGGCCGCTCTCGCCTACGGAGCGAACGGCCCGGATTTTCAATGCGGGGACAGGAATCCGTGACCTGCCCTCGGGGCCGCTCTCGCCTACGGAGCGAACGGCCCTTAGTATTGACTTGTGATTTCTGTGAATCAGTTCTCGTCCGGGTTCCAGTTCCGCTTGAGGGGTTTTTCGATCAGACCGGCGCGAATCGCCTTGGTCGAGACGTTGATGCGCACCACTTTTCCGTCGATGACGGCCCGGACGCGCTGCATGTTGGCTTTGAACTGGCGTTTGGTGCGGCTGGTGATCTTTCTGCCGACACCGCCGAGGTATTTCGCCTTACCGCGACGCGACACCTTCCCGCCGGAACTGGTTTTTTTCCCGGTAAACGGACATACACGAGGCATAATGCAACTCCTGAATCAGGTTTCGTAAACTCTTGCGAGCCAAGCATTGTATCGGATTTTCAATCAAGAGCAAGGAGTTTTTTCATCGCTTTGGGGTAAAAAAGCCAATTCCCGGAAGAAAGGAAAAAACATAGCCGCCGCCGACAAACGGCGTCTTGCACTCACACCCGAATCTTGACCACGACCTTCCGCACCGGCTGGGGTTCAGTGACATTCAGGCAAGGCCGATGGGCGTCCTGGGGGAACAGGACGACGAATCGCCCCGGTTCCAGCAGGAGAGAGGTAAACTCCATCGGCGGCGCGAAGAACAGGACATCGGTATTTTCCGCGTACGGCTGAAGGATCGGCAGGTTGGTCTGGTTCGTCACGTCGATGCGTTCCCGTCCCGACAGCAGCACCTGCACGTCGATGTATTTTCGGTGGGCCTCGAAGGACAGGTCCCCCGGGGACTTCGTGGTGTAGGAACTCACCGAGGCGTACATCGCCTCGCCGTTGAGATCGATTTTCCCGTCCGGGGTGTCAAGCGGAAGCCGACGAGCGAATTCGATCGCCCGCGTGAAGGATTCACAGCAGCCCGTATAAAGGCCCGCGCATTCAAATATGTCCTGTATCATGCAATTCCATCCAAATCGGGATTATTCCACGTAGGCTCCCCAAAAACGAAGTCCCCTGTGTATCGTCCCCCGCCGTCGGCGTCAAGGGGTTGTCCGGCGTTTTTCGCAACTTTTCTTTGGCGATTTCGCGGGCGTTTTATGCTATAATGAATTGGATAGGATTCAAAAAGGCCGGCCCGGCTGGCGGATTTGGGGGCGAAGTAAAGCGCGTCCGCGGGAATCCCGAAGAAACATCGATTCGCCCTGGGTAAGGAGTCGTCGTCAAAGCGATGGAGCAAAGCAAGCGTGAGGAACTGACCGTTCAGCAGGAACGCACGATGCTGGTTGGCGTTCTGCTGCCGGGAAGCTCCGCCGATCCGATGGACCCGCTGGGGGAACTGCGTTCGCTGGCCCGGACCGCCGGCGCGGACGTGGTGGACGAAATCGTCGCCAAGCGCGACAAACCCCATCCCGGTCTGTACATCGGCACGGGAAAAGCCGACCTGATCGCCCAGCGCGTCGAACAGAACGAAGTCGAATGTCTCATTTTCGATAATGATCTGTCTCCCGGACAAATCCGCGACCTGGAAAAAATCGTCGAATGCAAGGTGCTCGATCGCAGCGAACTGATCCTCGACATCTTCGCCACGCACGCCCGGACCCACCAGTCCCGGCTGCAGGTGGAACTGGCGCAACTGGAATACACCTACCCGCGTTTGACGGGCATGTGGCAGCACCTGGACCGCCACGGCGGCGCGGCCGCCTCCTCCGGCGGCATGGGCACGCGCGGACCCGGCGAAACGCAGATCGAAACCGACCGCCGCCTGGTGCAGAAACGCGTCCAGATGCTCAAGCAGAAACTCGCCGCCATCGACCGGCGAAAACTCCGCGAAGTGAAAAACCGTTCCGACGCCTTCTGCGTCTGCCTCGTGGGCTACACCAACGCCGGGAAAAGCACGCTGATGAACCTTCTGACCGGCGCGGACGCCTACGTCGCCGACCAGCTTTTCGCCACGCTGGAAACCAAAACCCGCCGCTGGAATTTGAACGGCGCCCCCGACGTGCTGCTTTCCGACACCGTCGGGTTCGTGCGCGACCTGCCGCACCACCTCGTCGCCAGCTTCCGGGCGACGCTGGAGGAAGCGATCTACGCCGACCTGCTCATCCACGTCGCCGACGCCTCCCACGAGCGGGTGGACGAGGAAATCCGGGCCGTCGACGTCGTCCTCGACGAACTCGGGTGCGACCGGTCCCGTTCGCTGCTCGTGCTGAACAAGATCGACAAGATCGTCGATCCCACCGTGCACACGGTCCTGCGCAACGGCTTTCCCGCCGCCATCTCCCTGTCCGCCGCGACCGGCCAAGGCGCGGAGGAACTCATCGAAGCCGTCCGCCGACGCGCCGGCGGATTCCCCGTCCGCGTGAAACTGCACGCCAACGTCCGCAACGGCCGACTGATGCACTACATCGCCCAGCACGCCGACGTGGAAACCCAAACCTACGACGACACCGTCGCCTGCATCCAGGCCGTCATCGCCGAAACCAAACTCGACCAACTCCGCCAATTCGGAGACGACGTGGCGATCCTCGACCAGGCCGGGGCGTAGAATCACTCAAACCGCGCGGCCGGAATCCTTTCCGACCGCATCTTCATTCAATCGTGTATTTGTGTGCCTATTCCCTAACACCGCCAAACGGCAAGCCGACTATCGAATCGGCTTGCCGTTTGGCGGTGTTGGTAAAAGTGCAACTCATAGCACACCCCTTGATATTACTTCAACGAAGACCGCGCGAAATTCGCCGCCGATTGTCCCGCATGGAGGCCGCTGGCGAAGGCCCAGCGCAGGTTGTATCCTCCGGTGGGGCCGTCCAGGTTTAACAGTTCACCGGCGAGGAATAAACCCGGCTGGAGGCGGCTTTGGAGGGTTTCGGGATTTACGTCGCGCAGGCGCACGCCGCCGCGCGTTACGAAGGCGGCCTCAAATCCTTCGGTGGCTGTGACGGTCAGTTCCGCTCCGCCCAGCAAGTCCGTCAATCGCCGGGCGGCTTCGCGCGGCAGTTCCGCCGCCGGCGTCTGGGGTGGGAGATTCGCCTGCTCGCGGAACACTTCGCACAACCGGGCCGGGAGGTGTTGCTGGAGCAGTTTCGCGATACCGCGACGGCCTTGCGCTTTGCGCCATTCGTCGAAACGCCCCATCCAGTCCTTCGCGTCCATCCCGGCGATGCACTGGAGCTTCAGCGGCGCTTCGGCGCCGCGGGCGAGTAATTCCGCGACGTCGCCGGAGATATCCAGAACGGCGGGTCCGGAAACGCCCCGATGCGTGAAGAGCACGTCGCCGGTGCGGCCGACTTTGCTCTGACCGCGCGCCTCCAACCAAACCCGCGCCCCTGCTAAACTCACCCCCGCCAGCTTCGCGCACCATCGCCGGCGCGTCACCAGCGGAACCAGCGCCGGCGAAAGCGGAGTGATCGTATGTCCCGCCTGCTGCGCCAAATCGTATCCACCGCCCGTACCGCCCAGTTTCGCGTAGCTCCTCCCGCCGCAGGTGAGGATCACGCATCGCCCGGTCAGCCGCTGGGAATCGCGCAGCTCCACGCCGCGCAGCCGGCCGTTTTCGATCCACAAACGTTCGACGGGACGCGAACATTGCAGTTCCACACCCAGTTCCTTCAACTTCCGACGCAGCGCCGCCTGGAGGGTCATCGCCTTTTGATCGGCGGGGAACACCCTTCCCTGCTCGTCGGCGACGGTGGAGATTCCCAGCGAGTTCATCAACCCGCGAAGCCCGCCCGGATGCAACGTTTGCAAGGCCGGTAAAACGAATCGCCCCTCGCGCCCGAAGGCTTCGGCGACTTCTTCGGGGGAAGCAAGGTTGGTCAGGTTGCATCGTCCCCCGCCGCTGGCGAGAATTTTCAAGCCCGGCTGGGTCATCTGCTCCAGCAACAGCACGCGGCGCCCCGCGCCGCCGGCGGCGACGGCAGCCATCTGCCCCGCGGCTCCGGCGCCCACGACGATGATCTCCGCGCCGCGATGTTGCTGAATATCCTTCACGCCGGGAAGTCTACGCAAAAACCGCATCCAACTCCATGGATTTTGGAATTGCGGATTGCGGATTGTGGAATGCGGATTGAAAACAAAACATATCATCCACACAAGCACGGTGATTTTTATGTGTATTCTTTACAATCCGCATTCCGCAATCCGCAATCCGCAATTCTGAGGCGTCGTGAATCTGATCCCCCCAAAACTCCAAACAAAAAAACCGCCGCGTCACACCCATTGTGACATGGCGGTTTGGGCACTGGGAGTGGTTATTTAGTTGTTGGTTCTTCTTTCCTAACCGAAGTATCTATAACAGGTTGTGAATGGAATTACTGTAACATGCTTCCGGGCGGAAGGTTACGCGTGAACTTCCACCGGGACGCGACGGATGGGACGGAAGAGATAAAACATCCCCCCCCCCAGAAAAATACTCAGCATCGCCAAGGCGAAATCCCCTTGACCGGCCTGAGCGACCACGTCGGAACCTTCGTGAGAAGCGGGATTTACCCCCATCGGCGTTTGTCCAGCCGCCACCAAACCGGTCGTCAGTACGAGCAGAGCCATAAATCCGACCAAAAGCCTACTTCGAGCGCGAGTCATCGTAATCCTCCGAAGCATTTCAGTTTTTCGTCAAGCACACGAAATCGAAATTCGTTTTTCCTACCCAGGAAAATGAGCGAAAAGTAAGGAGCGGAATGTTGAGCATTGCTCCTTAATGTCAATACAGTATAGCCCCGTTTCCCCAAAACGTCAAGGCGCTAAATCTCGGAAAACCGAAGGAAATAGAGAAAAATCTGACGCAACAATGCGGCCATAAGCTATTTTCAGTAAGCGTCTTGTGAGATGCGATGCATTTTGATAGATAACCGGACGCCGCCCCGCCATCCCAAAACGAATGTTTATTGAGTAACCTGAAGCTATGAAGAAATCCGCGTTTTGCGTGTGGAATCAGGGCCTGTCGATATCGTCGTCGTCCGGCAGGGAACCGTGTTCCTTACCGCGATGCTCGTAAAACAGCTTCGTGACGTTGTCGCCCATATCGCGGGCCATGTTTTGCACCAGGTGCTGTTCAAATCGCAGGGACCCTTCCCCGGACACCGAACCGGTGTCCACGCGCGCCGGGGAATATCCTTCGGGCAGTTCCTTAGGCCAAAGTCTACCCTCCTTCACGCTGATGACTTTCACCCGCGTCGTGAGTTTCCCATGCCAGAACGGACTGCTGGGATCGTCGCGCAGGGAGAACCTGTCGATTTCCACGTAGAGCACGATATCGGCGCGAAGTTTTTTTCCGACTTCCGCCACGGACAGGGTGCGGAAGTTGTTCGTCGCCGCGGCAAGGTTCATGAGTTGGCGATAGGGAATCACCCGTTCGACCAGCCCGCGATCCTCCAGTTCCCGGTTGATGAATTCGGACATCTGCGTCTTGAGAGTCGTGCGGTCGGAAAGGTGCCTGGGATCTTCCACCAGCACCAGGGCGGTGCTGGTTTCGTCCAGATCGTATTGGGCGGGCACCTTATCGGGCGGAAACAGCGTCGCCGTCCAGGCCGCCACCGGACAGCCGCAGGACAACACCGGAAGAAGTCCCAGCACCAACACATTCAGCAGGCGAAGCGTCAGGCCCATAGGTCGTGTCATGAGAATCACTCCTCCACGTCCACCACGGTGTCGTGATCGTAGAATTTCTTCGCCAGCATGTCGGCGAACATCGATTCGGTTTCCTGGCGAATGCGCGGTTCGGATCGTGCGGAATACTGGGGCAGTTTCGGGTACACCAGGTCCAGTCCTTCCTTGGATTCCCACAGCAGATTGTCGCCCTCGTCCAGGACGGAGTCATAGAGTTTCGCCTCGGCGCTGACGCGTCCCTGGAAGGCGTCCATCTGCCCCGGAACGCGCGTGGAAAATTCCACCAGCGAGACGATCAGGAGGAAATCCACCTTCAGGTCCTTCGCCGTGGTTCGTTTGTCCTGGGTGTCCCAGTGGGCGTTTTCGTCCTGGTAGCGCACCACGCGCAGCGGATCGACCACCTTGACGTTTTTGACGTGTTTTCGCAGTTCCTCCGCGACCTTCGCGCCGAGCGTCAGGCGAACGTTGGGATAATCCAGTTGGGTTTTGTCGTCCGCGTAAAACACCACCGCCACGCTGTGATTCTTCAGGTTGGCGAATTCCGCGTCCACATTCTTCTTCTCACGCGGCGTGAACAGCCACAGGCCGTACCCCGCCGCGTCACACCCGCCGACCGCCAGAAGAAGCCAAACCATCCACGTCCGTTTCATCGCAACCACCTCGTGAAAAACCATGAGTTGTTAACTGGTTGATTGGTTAACTGGTTAACCAATCAACCAGTCAACCAATCAACCGTCGTCATTTCCACAACGGGTATTGTCCCGTCAGTAGTCCCACGCCGACCTTCAAACCCCAGCCTAACAGCAGGCTGAGTAAGGCGACCCACGTCCACCACAGGCGAGGGCGGCACTTCCGCAGCACGCCCCGGGCGGTGATCGCGTCGACGAATCCCAGCAGGGCAAATCCCGCCGCCGCCAGAACCAGCAACACGCCGAACAGGTGCGCCCGAAGCGCCTGGACAACCTGCCCGCGGGACATCGCCGCGACGGCCGTCGTCACACCGCATCCGGGACAGGGGTATCCCGTCCGGGCCAGGAAACCGCACCCGGACAAACCCAGCCGCGTGTGCGTTCCGTATCCGTCGCCCCGGGGCGAAAGCGTCGCCGCGACTACGATCGCGCCAAGGCAAACCAACCCGACAACCAGACCGCACAAACGAATTTTGATACGCCCCTTTGGGGTGGTCTCCGGCGAAACGGGCGAATTGTCCTTCCCGAAAGGGTTCATCCTGCCCACATGGTACGCTCCGACGGCCCGTTCGGTCAAACCGAACCGCCGCCGGACAACCTCGCCGGTCCAGACACCAGAGGAGATTCTCCTATGTTCATCGGCATCATGGGGGAAAATGAATGAACGAAGAATTCGCTTAACTTCAGTGCTACAAAAAATAAACAGCGCCGAGCGGCAAGCCGATGCAGTCGTCGGCTTGCCGCTCAGCGCCGTGTTGTTTCCATATTCTCTTCTGACTACTGACTACCTATTATCCGCGCTTCGTCCAGAACGGACCTTTGGGTTTCTTGGGTCTCGCCGCGCGGGGACCCTTCCCGGACACCTTCACCACGGTTTCGTTGGCGGCTTCCAGTTCTTCGCGTTCCTGGATGTGCTTCCGGATGTAATACGACTCCGCGACACCGGCGAACGTGGACGCCATGATGTACAACGTCAAACCCGAAGGGGTGCTGTAGAAGAAAAACAGCATCATGAGCGGCATCATGATCTTCATCATCATCTGCTGCTGTTTCTGCTCCGGGGAGGCGTTCTGGGCCGCGGCGGCCGGGTTCATCTTCATGCTCAGGAACATCGCGACGGTCAACAGGATCGGCAGAAGATTGAAATATTCCCCCACGAGGGGCAAATCCCTTCCGAAACGGAACAGATGATCCGGGGCCGCCAAGTCCGTGATCCACACCGGCAGGAACGCCGCGTGCCGCAGGGCGACTTCGGTGTTCAATCCCGTGTACAGCGCGACCCAGATCGGCATCTGCAGGAGCATCGGAAGGCAACCGAGCATCTGCCCGGGACCGACGCCGGCTTCCTTTTGCAGCTTCAGAAGCTCCTTTTGCTGGGTGGCGCGGTCGTTGGCGTATTTCTGACGAATCTTCTCCATCTGCGGTTTCAACGCGGCCATGGACTTCTGCATCTTCGCCATCGAAACCTGGCTGTATTTCGTCAGCGGATGCAGCAGAATCCGAACGATAATCACCAGCAGGATGATCGCCAGACCGTAGTTCCCGAACAGGAACTTCGTGAAGAAGCTCAACAGCCACATCAACGCTTCCATCAGCCAGACAAACGTGCACCATCCGCAGCCGCCCTTCATGGTCATCGTTTCGTTGTAATGCAGCCGGTCGTAGAGCGGGTCGTCCTTGAACAACTGGCGAATCTTCGGACCGGCGAAGAGATTCCACCGGAGGGTTCGGGCGGCCTGGGCGTCGCCGGCGGGCGCCAGTTCGATGTCTTCCACCCGCACGCCGGTTTCCCACATTCGATCCTTCTCGTTCTGTTGAACGGGACGGACGTAGAACTGCGCGTTGGTGTCGGCGGCGTTGAGGGCGTCGCCGGTTTGCGGCTGGAGGTAGAGAATCGATCCGAAGAACTTGTTCACATACGCCAGCCAGAGCACGGGATCGGTTTTCGCGTCGCTGCGTCCGAGGTTGATCTCCTTGCCGTAAGCCTCCTTACCCAAATCCGTCGAGGGCAGGTCCTGGCGCTGCACGTCGTCGGTTTCCGTCAGCCTCGCCACGATCGCCATTCGCTGGTCGGTGCGGGGGTCTTCCTGCGTCACGCCGATCGGCCCGGACTGCTCGAGTTGCAGGCGGATCGGTTCGTTCGTGAAATTCTCGCATTCGAGCGCCACGTCAATGGAATAACTGCCGCGCTGTACGGTGTACGTTTTGCGAAGCACGACAGCCGGCGCCTGGAGATTCTCCGTCCGGTAGATCGGCCATTCAAAGACCGCCGACTGGGAATCGTCGGTTTCCTTCACGTCAACAAGACGCCATTTCCGGACACCGATTTTCGTGAACGGATATTTCACCGCGTCGATGCTTTTGGGGCCCGTCAAAAGAACGAGTTGACGCGTGGAAAGGGAATAATAGGAGTTGTCCTTGAAAATGACGGAGGAAAGTACGGCGTAATGTCCTTTGTACTGATTGGAATTGTCCGCGACTTCGGCGGCGTATCGGGCTTCGTCCTTTTCGAGCTTGTCGAACAGGCGTTTATCGGCGACGGTCTGGAAGTAGTCCGTCAGATGCACCGACTCGATCGCCGCGCCTTCGCTCCGAAGCGATACCTGGAGGAGATATTCCTCGGTGTCTTTGGTGTCTTTGCCTCGCGACAGGCTTCCCAGCGTACAGCCGGGCTTCGTTCCGGGTTTGATCTTCCACCGGGACTGACTTGCCGCCTTCGGCGCCGCGGACAAAGTCGTCGCCGGCGCGGTCGTCGGTTTCGCCGCCGGCTGGGTGGTGGGCGTTTCGGGTTTGGGTTCGGTTTTGTTGGCCTTGAAAAACTGTAAAACCAGCATCGTACCGACAGCCACGAAAATCAGAAGGATCAGGTTTTTCGATTTCAAAAGAATCTCCAATGCGTAAAGAAGCGTTAATTCATCATTTTCAGGTTGGGTGCCGTGGTTCGCGGAACCCCGAAGGGGTGGAGCAACCACGTTCCTTCACGATAGTACCTTTCATAACGTGGTTGCTTCGCTGCGCTTCGCGAACCACGGCACCCTTTACTGTATTTCGTTATAAACTCACCGGCCGTCTTCCAGGCGGACGGCGAGATAATCGTCCAGTTCCGGAATCGCCCGGATTTTCTCCATGGTGGCCTGCACGTCATACTCCACGCGGAGGAACCGGATCAAACCCTCCTCAAGGATGACGTAGCACGCGCGGGGGTCACGGTCGCGCGGCTGACCGACCGAACCGACGTTGATCAGCACCTTCTCGTCCGTCAGGCGGAACACGCCGTCGGTGTCCTCCGGGCTGATGAACTCCGGTTCCCCCGTGAACACGCCCGGCAAGTGCGTATGCCCGACGAAGCAGACGCCGTGGAATCGCTCGAAGGCGGTCGTGATTTTCACCGGGGTGTTGAACACGTCGTCGGGGAACAGGTATTCATTCACCGGGCGGCGCGGGCTGCCGTGGACCGTCAGCACCCGATGGCCGTTGAAGGCTGTGTCGTCCAGCACGCGGCGAATGTCCAGCGAACCGATGAATTCCCACCGTCGCGCCACCGCCGCGGGGTCGGGGTCGGCTTCCAGGACCGCCCGGGTCCAGAAGACCGCCTCCTCCGCGCCGTAATTGAATCGCGTCGGTTCGTACAGCGTCGCGTAATCGTGGTTTCCGAGAATCACGTCCGAACAGCGCTGCTGGATAAGGTCGAGGCACTCGCGCGGATTGGGCCCGTACCCGATGACGTCCCCCAGGCAGATGACGCGCTGGATCCCGCGCGCGTCGATATCCGCCAGGACGGCGGTCAAGGCTTCCAGATTCGAGTGAATGTCACTGATAAACGCCGGCATAATTCTCTTCCGGATACGGGGTAAGAGGGCCTATGCTATGACCCGGCGGGGGGAAAGTCAATTACAAGAAACGGTCGTCTTGACTGTCATCCTGAGCGAAGCGAGTCTTCGAGTGAAGTCGAAGGACCTAACGCCTTGTTACCCGTAAGGTTCTTCGACTTCGGTTCTCGCTTCGCTCGAACTCTTCGCTCAGGACCTAGGGGCTCCTTAGGAGATGACAGTTGATAGATTGTTGTACGTTTCGTCCCCGGCGCGTACAATCCCGCTCGTGAATACGGAACTGTCCATCGCGGTGGAAACCAGTTGCCGCACCGGCGGCGTGGCGCTGGGACGAGGGGAGGAATTGTCGGCGGTCCGTTCGCTGGGACCGACCGGCCGGCACGCCGGGGACCTGCTGCCGGAACTCGACGCCCTGCTGCGCGAACACGACGCCGTCCCGAAGGATCTCCGGCAGGTGTACGTTTCCGTCGGCCCGGGCAGTTTCACGGGGCTGCGCGTGGGGATTACCACCGTGCGCACACTGGGACAGATGCTCCCGGACCTGAAGATCGTAGCCGTGCCGACCGCCCGGGCGGTGGCGGAGAATCTCCATCGCGTCGAGTGGAGCAAACTGGCGGTGTTGCTGGCTGCCAGGGAAAACACCGCGCACGTGACGCTGCTGCGCCGCGACGGCGAGGACGCGGTGGAGATCGAACCACCGTTCCTGGCGACCGCGGAGGAATTCCTCGCGCGGACGCCCCGCCCGGTGCTGATGACGGGCGAGGCGCTGGAGTATCTCCGGGCCGATTGGCCCACGGACGTTCGTCCGGTCGATCCGTCCCTGCACCTGCCGACGGCGGAGGGAGTCTGGCGCGTCGGACGCCGAATGGCGACGCGCGGGCAATTCACGCCCTGGAACCAACTGCTTCCCCTCTACGCCCGACGTCCCGAAGCCGTGCGGCTGTGGGAAAAGAAAATGAAAGGATAAAAACAGATTCGATATTTGATCGCTTTTACGATATGGTACTTGTCCAACCTGTGGTCTGTCATCCTGAGCGAAGCGAGTCTTCGAGTGAAGTCGAAGGACCCCACGCCGGCGCACCCGTGAGGTCCTTCGACTCCGCTTCGCTCCGCTCAGGATGACAAGTTGAAAGATAGCCTGGTGGAGCACCTGCTTCACCAAGTGATGATTGAAGATTAGTGGAAAGGACATTTTCATGCACGTGGATACGCAATTTTCGATTTTTCTGGTCAATAAACCGGGCGTCATGGACGCCGTGACGCGCGCGTTGGCGGAAGCGAGCGTGAATCTCTTCGCCCTGTCCTTAAGCGATTCGGGCGAGCACGGCGTGCTGCGCGTGGTCTGCGACAACGTCGAGAAAGCCCGTGAAGTGCTCCGCGAAACGCATGACCGCTGGACGGAAACGGACATTCTCGTCGTGCCGATCGGAAACACCCCCGGCGCGTTCGAGGCGGTCACGCGCAAACTGGCTGCCGCCGGGATCAACATCAACTACGCCTTCTGCACCGCCGCCGAGGACGGCGGAGGCACGTCGACGGCGATCTTCAAAGTCGCCGACGTGGAAAAAGCCATCCAGGCCCTGCAGGCGTAGGTGGAAACCTTCACCTCGCGACGAATCATCCCCGGCGGGACATTTTCCTATTGGTCCCGCGGTTTTTTCCGCGCGATGAGGCGGAACTTACTGGTGAGAAAAAACGCCGCCGCGGGATTCTCCGCCAGTCGTCCGAGACTTCGCAGGCGATAAAACGGATACCAGTCCACGCGCCGCGTCCGAAGGTTCGCTTCGCGCAGCAGGCGCGCCCAGAAGCGCGGCGACTGATGTTTCCGCCATTCGATGAACGGAACGATGGGATTCCGCAGCCCGATCTGATCGAAGAAGTTGTAACGGGAGCAATCACACAGGACCACCTGGCCGCCGGGAGAAAGAAGATCGGCGATTTTCTGAAAAAGACGAACGTAGGATTCCCGCGCCGCGGCGGATCGGTGGGCGATTTCACACGCCGGTTCGTCGAGATGATTGATGGAATCGTGCAGCAGAACCATATCGAACGTGCGGTCTCCCGGTGAAAACTGCTGCAGCGTATCGGGGAGAAACGTGAATCGTTCGCCGGGAAATTCCCGTGTGAGTTTTTGCACCAGCATTGAGACGCCCGCGGTGCTCCCGGCCGCTTCCGGCTCCAGCGCCACGACGCGCTTCGCGCCGCGCGACAGGGCGTACGCGCTGAGGACGCCGTTTCCCGCGCCGATCTCCAGAATCGCTTTGTCCGCCGGGGAAACGTCGCGGAAAAATCGCTCGCAACGATACAAAACCCGCGCCGGACTCTGCGGGTCGTTCGCCGAGGACGCCAACCGGCTGAATGCTTTTTCAATTGATTCCGTCATACGATAGATCAACCTTATCCAAGACTCGGGGCGGTCGAACGCTTTTTCGTAGGATAGACGCAAAAGAGAACCATTGCAATCGCCTGTCGCGTCCTTTAGGATATCGGGGATTTCATGCAAGTCGTGAACCGACGGATCGGAAAACGAAGTGCGAATTTTACATTGTATTCCGACGATGGGCGGCGGCGGCGCGGAGCGCCAGTTGGCGTACCTTCTCCCGTTGCTCGCGGAGCGAGGCTGGGACGTGCGTTTGGGGTATCTGCACGACGGACCCAACCTGCGTCTGCTGCGCGACGCGAACGTGACGCTGTACCAGCCGAAACACCAGGATCCCCGCGATCCGCGCACGGCGATCGAATTATTCCATTATCTCCGTCGCGTTCGTCCCGACATCGTCCAGACGTGGCTGTTGTATATGGACGTAGCCGTGGGCGCCGCCTGCCGTCTCCTGCACATTCCCTGGGTGATGACCGAGCGCAGCGCCGGACCGATGCGCCATTGCCGGTTTTATCGCAACCTTCCGCGGAAATACATCGGGGCGGGCGCGTCGGCCATCGCGTCGAATTCCGCCTCCGGGGACGAGTATTGGACCCGGGTGGCGGGAAAACGCGCCAAACGCGTCGTGATCCCCAACTGCCTGCCGATGGAACGTTTCAAAAACCTTCCCGATCCCGTCGACGCCAGGATTATCGCGCCGGACGAGAAAGTCGTGCTCTATGTCGGACGCCTGGACGTTGAGAAAAACATCGAAACCCTCGTGCCGGCGTTGAAAGAGATCCTGTCCAAACGCTCGGACGTGGCGGTCGTTCTTTGCGGGGACGGCCCGCGTTTCCCGGCGGCGAAAGCGGCGTTGAAAAACGGTCCCGGCGCCGCCCGGGCGCACGTGCTGGGATACACCCCCGACGCCTGGTCCTGGATGAAACGCGCCGACGTGCTGATCAACCCCAGCCATTTCGAGGGACATCCCAACACCGTGCTGGAAGCCGTCGCGTTGGGCGTTCCGCTGGTGGTCTCCGACATCCCCGCCCACCGGGCGTTTCTCTCGGACGACTCGGCCTTGTTCGCGCCGACGACCGACGTGAAGGCTTGGGTGTCCCGGATTCTGGCGGTTCTGGACGATCCCCAATCCGCCCGCCACCGCGCCGAGCGCGCCCGGAACATCATTCCCCTCTTCACCCCCGACGCGATGGCCGACGCGTATGATCAACTCTACCGGAGTCTTCTGAATCCCCCCGACGCGTAGCATACCCGCCCGCCTTTCCGTGCAGCCGCCTCGCCCGTTGCGTCGATAACATCCACATGCCGACAGGCGCGTTCCGAACATTCCGTTTCCCCTTTTTCGCCGTCGTGCTTCCGGTGAGTGTCCTGACGGCCGGGTGCGATCCAACCATGAAACTCCAGGTGCGCAGCGAACCGCCCGGCGCGAAGCTCTACTGGAACACCGAACCGCTGGGCGCCGCGCCGCGCGTCGTCGTCCTGCCGGCGGAATCCCCCGGATTCCCCGAAATTCACATTTTCGAGGCCCGCAAAAGCGGATACGAACCGACGTTCTACTACCTCACGTCACGCCCGAAAGCGTCCCCCTTCAAACAACCCGTCATCACCATCCGCTTGAAACCCCTGCCCGAAGGTGTTTCCGACACCGACGTTCCGGAGGTATTGCCCTATACTCCCCACAACAAAAAGGACCGCCGGGATCCGCGTTTCGCCGGAGGATTGGCCTGCGAGGTGAAACTCCTGCGCGTCGCCGACGGGCGGGTGCTGTACCAGGCCTGCGCCGTCGATCGCCAGGAACAAATCGCCCAGTGCGCCGAATCCCTCGCCGAGGAGATCAAGGCCTACATTCCGGTCGGCCAAAAGGCGCGACTGGCGGTCGCGACCACGCGTAACCGTCGGGAAAGCGAACCGGGAGCCTCACTGGCGAAGGAAATGACCCAGTACCTTCATCGTGAAATGAGCTTCAACAGTCCCTGCGGCCTGGCGAGAGAGCTGGATCTCAACGGCCTGGTCAGCGAGAACATGAAGGACTCCCCCCGCATCCTGCGCGATCCGGACGTCCGGGCCGAACTGGAAGGAGCACGATACGTCGTCCTGTCCGGCCTGGCCGAAACCGTCGCCCCCTGATCCTCCCACAATCGAGTTGTCATCCTGAGCGGAGCGAGTCTTCGAGTGAAGTCGAAGGATCTTACGGGTAACCGAGCGTAAGGTCCTTCGACTCCGCTGCGCTCCGCTCAGGATGACAATTGATGGTTCTTGCCAGAAAAACTTCGCCCAAAATATTTCCTTGTTTTGCGAAAACATCATGACATTGCAGATCCAAACTGATATATTACTTTTGTATTTTATCATATCACTTTCATGGACGACAAAAAGACATTGAGTGACATAGCGTATCGCCAGTTGTTGCAAAGGCTGATGGAGGGGCGGATCGCGCCGGGGACGCGGGTTTCGCAGCAGCGCCTGGCGGAGGAAATGGCCGTCGGCTTGACGCCGATCCGCGAGGCGATTCGGCGGATGTGCGACGAGGGATTGCTGTATCAGAAACCCCAAAGCGGAACGTTCGTCGTCGAACCGGACCGCCGGACCTTGCGGGAGGTTTACGAAGTTCGCTGCGTCCTGGAGGTCCAGGCGGTGTTGTCGGCGGTCGGGAAAATTTCCCAGGCCGACCTTGCCCTGCTGGACGATTGCTGCCGACGGACGAACCGCGTCGCCCGACGGCTGCGCGAATCCGGATTGGAGAAGCTCAACGAGGAGTTGACGCGGGAATTCCTGGAAGCCGACATGCTTTATCACCACACGATCCAGCAGGCGGCCGGGAACGTCTACGCGATGAAGATCATCTCCACGGGGCAGATTCGCAACCGCGCGTTCGGATATCACAGCCACGTTCGTGACTTGAAACACGTCGCCTGGGTGTACCGGATTCACAAGCAGATCGTCCGGGCCTTGCGAAACGGAGATCGTCAAGCCGCCGGTGAAACCATGCAACGCCACCTCCACCGGAGCATGACCGAGGCGCTGGAGATGTTCGACCGGAAAACGGCCTGGCAGAATCCTTCCTTCGCGCGAGATCATACGATGGTAGCCAATATCAACGAGATTCTGACGAAACAATATACCCCCATTTCTTCCAACAGGTGAACATGATGATGGAACCGGTACTGGAACGAATCGAACGGTGCGGCCTGGTGGCTGTTTTAACCGTGGACGACGTCGCGAAGGCCGTCCCGCTCGCCAAGGCGCTGCTGGCCGGCGGAATCGACGTGATGGAATTGACGCTCCGGACGGAGGCGGCCTTGGAGGCGCTGGCGGCGATCAAAAAGGACGTTCCCGACATGTTCGCCGGCGCGGGAACGGTATTGACGGTCGACCAGGTGGAGGCGGTCAAACGGCTGGACGCGGATTTCGCCGTCGCGCCGGGGTTGAATCCCGCCGTCGTTTCGCACGCGGGGAAAATCGGCTTACCGTTCGCGCCGGGCATCTGCACACCCAGTGATATCGAGCGGGCCGTCGAACTGGGCTGCCGGCTGTTGAAATTCTTCCCCGCCGAACCGATCGGCGGATTGAAGTACCTTAAGAGCATGGCCGCCCCCTACGCGCACCTGGGATTGAAATACATCCCCCTGGGCGGTCTGAACACGAAGATTCTCGGCGACTATTTATCCTGCAACTTCGTAGCCGCCGTCGGCGGATCGTGGATCGCGTCGCGCGAAGCGATTCAATCCGGCGACTGGGACGCGATCACCAACAACGCCGCACAGGCGGCTGAACAAATCCGACAGATACGAAACGAAAAATAAAGAAAAAAGCGGGTGCCGTGGTTCGTGGCACCTTCAACCGTCGCTTCGACGGTTGTGGGTGCTCTTGGGGAAGGACACACGAATAAGGAAAAATGAACCGGAAGCACCCACAAGCGAGTCTTTCTAAAAAAACTCGCTTGAAGGTGCCACGGATAAGACTTGGAGAGAAATAACATGATCGTCACATTCGGTGAAATTATGGGTCGGTTTTGTCCGGAAGGTTTTATGCGCTTTCGCCAAGCCATGCCCGGCCGACTGGAACTGACCTTCGGTGGCGCGGAAGCGAACGTGGCTGCCTCCCTGAGTATGCTGGGCGCGCAGGCAAGGTTCGTCACCGCCCTGCCCGACAATGAAATCACTGCCGCCTGCCTGGCGGAATTGCATGGGTTGGGCGTGGATACGTCCCGTATTCTCGTCCGCGACGAGGGACGCTTCGGCCTGTATTTCGTCGAGACCGGCGCGAACCAGCGCCCCAGCAACGTGATCTACGACCGGGCGCATTCCACGATCAGCCTGACGCCCGCGGAGTGCTATGATTGGCCGGCGATCTTCGACGGCGCCGAGTGGTTCCATGTGTCGGGAATCACACCCGCGATTTCCCAACCCGCCGCCGACGCGGCGCTGGCAGCCTGTAAAGCCGCGAAAACCGCCGACGTGACGATTTCCTGCGACCTGAACTTCCGCAAAAAACTCTGGCGCTGGGACTCGGCCTTGAAGCCGAAAGAACTGGCCGAGAAAACCATGCGCGAAATCCTCCCGTTCGTGGACGTAATCATCGGCAATGAGGAAGACGCCTCGGACGTGTTGGGTATCCAGGCCGGGCAAAGTAACGTCGATGCCGGGCAACTGGATATCGAGCGATACCCGCAGGTCGCGCGGAGCATCCGCGAGCAGTTTCCGCGGGTGGCGAAGGTCGCGATCACGCTGCGTGAGAGCCTCTCGGCCAGTCACAACAACTGGGGCGCGATGCTCTACGACGCGGCTACGGATCAGGCGCATTTCGCCCCGACAGCCGACGGCGTCTATCAACCGTATGAAATCAAAAACATCGTGGATCGCGTCGGTGGTGGGGATTCCTTCTCCGCCGGTTTGATTTACGCTTTCAACGATAAGGTACTTTCCGATCCCAAAGACGCGGTCGCCTTCGCCGTCGCGGCGTCCTGCCTGGCCCATTCCGTCATAGGCGACGTGAACTACTCCACCCGCGGAGAGGTGCTCCGCCTCATGAAAGGCAACGCCGCCGGCCGAGTCGTGCGATAAACGGCAATAACTGTCATTCTGAGTGAAGCGAGTCTTCGAGCGAAGTCGAAATAATGTCATCCTGAGCGAAGCGAGTCTTCGAGCGAAGTCGAAATAATGTCATCCTGAGCGAAGCGATTCTTCGAGCGAAGTCGAAGGACCTTACGCCTGGAACCAAGTTCAACTCCCGCCGGTAGGTTCCTCGAAAAAAGATTGACCCCAGCCGCCAACCTGATACCATCTCCTTTTCGGGTGTATCGTGAATTCTCGTACCGCACGGGAGAAGCGAAACCCAAAGGACGAAACACTCCAGCCGGAGTGGCGGAATTGGCAGACGCGCGGGATTCAAAATCCCGTTATGGCAACATAGTGTGGGTTCGAGTCCCACCTCCGGCATCCACTGCGTGGAGGCTAAAATAATCAGCCGGCAGAGTTGGCCCAACATTCGCCCGTGTCGCAAAACCTCCCCTACTCTCGATCACCCCTACGACCTTCTCGCCCTCGGCCAACACGGGCCAAGACTTGCCAGACGATGACTACAGCGGAATAAATCCAGTGCGCCATTTTGTGCGCCAAAACGGTAAGGAACGTGTTTGGAAGCAGGTGGCTTGGACATCTTGTCCAAGCGTCTCACGGGCGTCTCGCCCGTGAAAAAACAACACAGAGCAGGATCAAGATGATC
>JAFGJE010000240.1 GCA_016929245.1 Phycisphaerae bacterium | reverse complement strand
GCACCGTCGCGGTGTCGGTCTCCGCGACGCTTTCGTTGTCCGTCACGCGCAGCACGACGGTGTGCCCGGTTTCGCTGGGCGTCCAGGCGCCGTACCCGAAGGTGGGATTCTGCTGGCTGGTCTCGAAGCTGCCGTTGTTGTCCCGGTCCCAGGCGAAGCTGACCGATCCGCCGTCGGCGTCCCCGCCGGAACCGGAAAACTGCACCGAACCGCCCTCGTACACGGAATAATCCCCGTGCGCGTCGGCCGTCGGGTTGGAATACACCGCCAGCGTCGCGGTGTCGTGGGCGACCTTGCCTTCGTCGTCCGTCACGCGAAGCGAGATCGTTTTACCTTCCGTGTATCCCGTGAGGCCGACCAGTTGCGAATGACTCAGGTTCGGACTCGCCCCGGAGGTTTCATACGTACCGTCGTTATTGAAGTCCCACAAACAACTGAATCCGCCCCCGTTGTTGGAATACGTGCCGTTACTCGCCCAGGATACGGAGTCGGGATCCTGCGATCCTGTACTGCTGAATGACACCGACCCGCCGGGGTTGACGGCATAGGAGCCGTTGGCGTTGGCGACGGGCGACTGCTGGGCCAGGAAGTAATCCACAAACACGGCCCGTTGGAGCATCAGGCTGATCTTCAGCCCGTTCCAGTTGGCGCTGGCGATGTCGGAGGGCCAATGATACGACTTGCCGAAGAGAGTATACATCGTACTCTTGTACCAGGCGGCGTTGTCGCGGCAGGCGTCTTCAAACGTATCGACGACCTGGTCGATCGTGCCGGTAAAGCTGTAGGAATGCCCGTTTTGCGAATGCGTGTAATTGCAGCTATTGGTGACGTTCGGCAATTCCCCCACCGACGTATACCCCACCACAGCCGCCGCTTCGCACAATCCCTCCGCCCATTGACTATCGTATTCATACACCGCCGGCGCGTGGTGCGCCGGTACGGCCACGTCGCCACAGTGATGCTGGAGGGCCTGAAGACGCTCCGTCTCGCCAAGGGCATTGTAGCTGAACCCGCTATAACTGCCGGCGGTGTCTATGTAATACCGATCCCGAATTCCAATCCATTGCCCGCTATGGCCGTCCGGCTCGCCGATGTAGTTTTCAATCGCGCTTTGATCCACCCCGCCCAGAAATGCCGCCACGACAGGCACGTCAAAATTTCGTTGGCATAACAAGGCGTGCGTGGGTCCACCCCAACCGTAGGATATATTGGCCAGAGACAGCACCACCAGCCCCGCTACGAAAAAAGATTGATATTTGAACATGCCATGCTCCTCTAAATGGCCAAGTTGGATTGTGTTGTCTTTGTTAAAACTATATTCTAAACTACATCGTTATGGGGAAATCGTAAGTTATTATTTTATAAAAAGATAAAGAATCTATGTCTTTGGTTGATACACAAAAACCCGCATAAATATAATACCTTAAAAAAGAAAAATTATCAATGTATATACTCCCCGTACCTAACCACGGAGATACTTTTACAATAAGTGCCCTTTCCGGGATTCCACCCATAAAAAATGTTCCCGCCGAAGGATAGTGCTGGTTGGCGGTCATTAGGTTTTCCTTCTCAAATCGGAAAACCTTCATTTGACACCCGCCGCGCGTCGCGGTAGCATTTTCACCTTCCCTTTTTGGGTTTTTGGGAAATATCGGGACCAACCAACATGCAGGAAGCGATAGCCAAAGCCGGCGTCCTTGCCGAGGCGTTGAAATACATTCAGCGCTATTACGAGAAAATCGTCGTGATCAAATTCGGCGGTTCGGTGATGGACGATCCCGAAGCGATGCGGAACATCCTGACCGACGTGGTGTTCATGAACTTCGTCGGCATGCGCCCGGTGCTCATTCACGGCGGCGGAAAGGCGATCAACCAGGCGATGGAAGAACGAGGCCTGGAGGTGCAATTCGTGCAAGGCCGTCGCTACACCGACCAGCGCACGCTGACCGTCGTGGAGCACGTGCTGTGCAACGAAATCAACGCCGACATCGTCAAAACGCTGGAAGAACTGGATTGCAACGCGATGGAACTGCACACGCTCAGCAGTTGCGTGCTGTTCGGCGAGAGGCTGTTCCTCGAAGAAGACGACCGCAAAATCGACCTGGGCATGGTCGGGCGGGTCACGCACGTCAACGCGGAGCTGATCGAGCTCCTCTGCCAGGCCGACACCGTGCCCGTGATCGCGCCGCTGGCGCGCGATAAGACCGGCGGAAAACTCAACTGCAACGCCGACACCGCCGCGGGAGAAGTCGCCGCGGCCGTGAAGGCTGAAAAGTTCGTCGTCGTCTCCGACACCCACGGCATCCGGCGGGACGTGAAAGACCCCGAGAGCTTTTTCCCGAACATCAGCGAAACGGAAATCCGCGAACTGGTCTCCGACGGGACGATCTCCTCGGGTATGCTCCCGAAAGTCGAAGCCTGCCTCCACGCGCTGGCCGGCGGCGTCAAACGCGCACACATTATCGACGGCCGCTTTCCGCACGCCCTGCTGCTGGAAATTTTCTCCGACCGAGGCGTGGGAACCCTGATTCAGAAAGATACGGCATGAAAAAGGATTTTGTTTCATTAGCGGATTTCACGAGCGAGCAGCTTCAGACGCTGATCGACAAGACCATCGCCGCCAAACCCGCGTACCTGCAAAAGCAGGGCCCCGCCCCGCACGCGCGGAAGACCCTGGCGATGATCTTCGAGAAGCCCTCGCTCCGCACGCGCGTGAGTTTCGAGACCGCGATGACGCAACTGGGCGGCACCGCGACGTACCTGGACCAGACCGCGATCGGCCTGGGCGACCGCGAGCCGGCCCGGGACATCGCCCGCGTCCTGGGGCGCATGTGCGACGCGATCATGGCCCGGACGTTCCATCACAAAATCGTGGAAGAGCTGGCGCAGAACAGCGCCGTGCCGGTCGTCAACGGGCTGACCGACTATTCCCACCCCTGTCAGGCGATGGCCGACCTGGTGACGATCCGGGAACGCCTGGGCGCGCTGAAGGGCAAAACCGTCGCGTTCGTGGGCGACGGAAACAACGTCGCGCGAAGCCTCGCCGTCGCCTGCGCGAAACTGGATATGAAATTCGTGCTCTCCAGCCCCGCCGGGTATGAACTGGAAGAGTCCTTTTTCGAGACCCTGCTGGACGAGCATCCCCATGCCGACTGCTCCCTGATTCACGAACCGGGCCGGGCCGTGCAAGCCGCCGACGTGGTGTATACCGACACGTGGGTCTCCATGGGGCAGGAGCAGCAGCGTCAGGATCGCATCCACACCTTCCAGGCCTACCAGGTCAACGAGGCCCTCATGTCCTTCGCGCCGAAGCACGCGATGGTCCTGCATTGTCTCCCGGCCTATCGCGGCTGCGAGATCTCCGAGGGAGTATTCGAAAAACACGCCGAAGCCATCTTCAACCAAGCCGAAAACCGCCTCCACTTCCAAAGAACGCTGCTGGACGAACTACTGACAAACGGCGGAATTGAGTAAAACGGAATAAACGGTGGGTTAACACCCACCGAAAACGAATAAACGGGTGATTCGTAGCGAAGACTACTTCGCAAAGAAGCAAGCATAGTGAAGAACAATACTTTCTGAATGATAAATAGGAAGAATTCGTAATGAAAAAAGTAATTCACTGTTTAATTGCCATTATTATATCGTGGACACCATCTATATGGGCGGCAAGCCCAACAACGGACCACAAAGAAAAGATTCATAAAAATGCAGCCGTGTATTTGTACTGTGTAAATTTCTAAAGATTTTTAAGTCATTTATACGATTATCTTTCCATGGGAATAGTCCCATGGAAAGGAAGCGTC
>JAFGJE010000023.1 GCA_016929245.1 Phycisphaerae bacterium | reverse complement strand
CGTGAGGTCCTTCGACTTCGCTGCGCTCCGCTCAGGATGACAATTCCCTTTTTTATCAAACGTCAAGGTCTTCGTCGAAATCCAGTTTCACCACGAGCACTTCGTTGTCGGTCTCGTTGACGGGCAGGTTGCGCAGGCGGAGGTAACTCGCCTGCGATTCGTGCTCGTTGGGAATCAGGTCCACGCGCGTTTCGATCTCCCGGCCGGTGTTCAGCAGCGTCGCGCGGATGGGTTGCTTGGCGAGCGGTTTGAGCAGCACGCGGTTGACGATGGGCGTTTTTTGCAGGTGGACGTAGAGCGTGTTATCCCGGCGGGTCAGAAGAACGTCGCGATTGTCCGTCAGGCTGCTCGCGGGGGTCACGTCGTCGAATGCTTCGCGAACTTTTTCAAACCATTTCCCGATACGACGGAGCATAGCCGCGTGAATCGGCTCGATGGTTCCGTCCGCCTTAGGGCCGATATTCAGCAGGTAACAGCCGTCCTTGGCGAGGATTTTATCGATGCTCTGCATGAGGTGCAGGTCGGAGTAATAATCTTCGTCGAGTTTATGTCCCCAGCTCTCCAGGCCGACCGACTGGCAGGCTTGCGTGGGTTTGGTGAAGGCAAGGTCGGTATTGACGTAGCTTTTCCAATCGCGTTCGGGCGTGCCGAAGTCGCCTTTGTCGAATCCGCGATCGTTGATGGTAATCCCCGGCTGAAGCTCGCGGATCAGCGCGTTGACCGACGGGTCGTGATATTCCGGCACGTTCATGTCCCACCAGAAGCACGCGATTTTACCGTAGTTCGTGCAAAGCTCGCGCACCTGCCGGCGGACGAACTCGACGTACGCGGGCATGTCGGGCGCATCGCCCGGCTGGGCGGGGATTTCATGGTGCCTTCCCTGGTTGGGATAGTTCGGGTGCTTCCAGTCGACGACGGAATAATACAAACCCAACGGGATGGAGCGACGATGACACGCCTCCGCGAGTTGCGCCACGATATCCCGGCCATACGGAGTGTTCATCACGTTGAAATCCGTCTCGCGGGTATCCCACAGGCAGAAGCCATCGTGATGCTTCGTCGTCAAGACGATGGAATCCATACCGACGTCCCGCAGCAGGTCCAGCCAGGCGTTGGGATCGAACTGTCGCGGGTTGAATCGCTCGATGAGTTCGGCGTATTCGTCGCGCGGGACGCGACGCCGCCACTGGTCCTGTTCATGCCAGGCATCGATGGAATACAGCCCCCAATGCACGAACAGGCCGAAGCGCATACTTCGAAACGTGGGATACCATTGCTGATGTTCATACTCCCGCATGATCTGAAATTTCCTTTCGCATCAGGCGTATGCGAAACCGGGCTTATACTCTCCGGAATCGGCCGCGTCAAGGCAAGACGCTTTTCCTTCCGCGTAAAAACGGGGAATATTTATGACGAATACAAGAATTCCCCGACAAGGACTCTTATGCACGCCTATAATAAAGGTAAGAAAGAAGAAAAACCATCGCCGTTCAGGCGATGGTGTTTATGCGATATTCGCCCTTCGTCGCTTCCCGCAATGGTTGATAGAGCAACCTGCAAGGTGGGAATGATGTGAAGGCCGACGCTCTTGTTCGCGACTGGGTCGAATAATCCAGATGGCGCAAACCATGTCGCTCTGACGATGCCGGAGCACACTTCGTTCGGCGACAGGCAACACGAAGGACCGTTCCCGTTACGGTATGACTGACCCAAACGGGAGGAGGAAAAGATGGATCTTCCAGGCCTGTTTATCGCGCGGTTTCCGGAACCAGGGCGCCGAACCGCCCGTCGGATTCCTATCGACCATCGGGACGAGAGCGTCGGCGTTGTGTTTGTGCGAATGATTCGCGAATCCACGCGCTTGACCCCGTCTTCCGCTGAAAGAATGAAGCAGCAGCGGGCACTGCCGACACCAACGAACGTCCGAACGAGCCACTGCGTTCGGACGTTCGCGTGCCACGCGTCCTCGAAGCCGCGACGCGGGATATCCCGAAAACTCCGGGCGCGATCCGCGTAAGATGAATTATTTCGCCTGCGCCAGTTCGCCGAACCGATTGGCAATCGCCAGCGCGGGATCCAGCGGCACGTCCACCGCCTGGTACTTCTCCGTCATCGAAATCACGGGCGTTTGACGCGGGGTTCTTCCTTCAAAATGCCCCAGCCATTCGCGCTGCGCCTCGAACATCTCGGCTGTCATCCGCCGCACCTCTTCCAGCGTGCAGCAGGCGGACGTCAGCGGGTCCATGGCGACGGCGTTGACAGCCAGTTCCGGATCACCCGTCAGCGCCGCTTCGACGGCCAGCGTCTGCACGCTGACGTTGCTCTGGTTCATCGCCGCCAGTTGCGGGGGCAGATTCCCCACGCGCACCGGGTGCAGCCCTTGCTTGTCCACGTACACGGGCACCTCCACGCAGCACCCGGCTGGGAGATTCGTGATGTATCCGTCGTTGCGGACGTTGCCGTTTAAGCGGAACGGGTGATCGGTTTCGACGGCTTCCAGAATATACGAGCAGAACTCCACGCTGCGCCGTTCGATCTTCGGCGATTCATTCTGGAGATAGTCCACGTTGGCGAATTTTTCCGCCAGCGCGGCGCTGTATTTATAGTACGCTCCCGACGCCCCGCCGAAGTCCGGCTGATCGCAGTATTGCTCCAGCGCCCGCTTGCTCGAACGGAACCACGGGAGGTATTCCGACAGATGGCCGGTGCTTTCGGTCATGAAATATCCGAACTGCCGCATGACCTCGCCGCGCACCTTCTCGTTGATGTAATACTCCGGTTTTTCCATATTCGCCCGCAGGAGCGGGTATAAATCCTTACCGGTTTTCTTGTCGCGCAGGCGGAGGAACCAGGCCATGTGATTGATCCCCGCGCAGAGGAAGTCGACCTGATCCTTGGGCACGTTGACGTAGCGGCTGATGAGGTCCAGCGTGGTCTGCACACCGTGACACAGGCCGATATAGGGCACGTCCGACACCCGGCCGAGGGAGTGGCAGATCATGCCCATCGGGTTGACGTAGTTCAGCAGCAGCGCGTTGGGGGCAAGCTCCGCCATGTCACGGGCGATGTCAGCCATCACGGGAATCGTCCGCAACGCCCGGAACACCCCGCCGGGCCCGAGGCTGTCGCCGATGCACTGGTCCACACCGTACTTCAGCGGAATTTCATAATCCCACCGAAAAGCGTCCACACCGCCGACCTGGATCATCACGATCACGTAATCGGCGTCCCGGATCGCTTCGCGCCGGTCCAGCGTGGCGGAGACGGTCGCGCCCAGTTGGTTCTCCTTCACCATGCGATTGGCGAAGGCCTCCATCCGCCGGAGCTTCGGCTCGGTGCGGTTCATCAGAACGATGTCCGAGTCCGCCAGCACCGGCGTCGCGAGGATGTCGTTTAACAGGGTTTTGCAGAAGATGATACTTCCGGCGCCGATCATGGCGATTTTCGGCATGACAGTCTCCTTTTAAAAACGTTTAAAAATCTCCCATGTTTTTCGCGTAGCCGAGGTTCTTGAATATGCACAGTCCGTCCTTACCGGGCGCGACGATGTCCAGGCGGCCGTTTCCGTCCAAATCCGCCACCTGGAAAAAAATCCCGCAGCCCTTTCCCTGGCGGATCGGACCGTAGTCGATCACCTGTTTGGCGAAGTTTTCGCCCGTCCACTTGAAATAATACATACCCACCGGATCGTACCCGCTGGGATCCTTTCCGCAGTGGGCGCGGTAGCGCTTTCCGGTGACCAGTTCGCACTGGCCGTCGCCGTCGATGTCCACCCACCACAGATCGTGGTATTGGCCGTTGAACGGATCGATGGGGTGTCGGATCCACGTTCGCTTGCCGTTCTCGATCCGCTGTTCCAGCCAATCCAGGCCGTAATCGTGGCCGTTGCCGACGATCAGGTCGTTCAGACCGTCACCGTTGACGTCGACGACGAGAATCGGGCAACTGGCCCGGTCGCCCAGGTCGAATTCCTCGTGAAAAATCCATTCGCCGTGGATGGGATCTTCCGGCGCTTCGCACCAGCCTTTGTTCAGGACAAAATCGCCCCTGCCGTCGCCGTTGATATCGCCGAATCCAAATCCGTGTCTTTGGGGTTCCTTCCGAACGATGTGTTCGGAGAATTTCCCCGTACCCTTGCCGTTCTTGTCGGTAATCAATTTGTAAAACCGCAACGGTCCGCCGGGCGTGTTGGGAACGATCTCGATCTGTCCGTCGCCGTCCACATCCCATCCGCGGGTGGTTTCGATGCAGCCGACCTCGGCAATGACGTGCTCTTCCCATTGCTTCGACGGATCGCCCTGGGGATTTTCATACCAGCGGAGCGTCTTATCCCACCAGCCGCCGGTAACAAAATCGAGATAGCCATCACCGTTGATGTCGATCGGAATCGTGGAGAACTCGCTGTAGTACTCCAGTTCCACGGGTTGAATTTTCGCGATTTTGCATTTCTTCTCGAAATGCGGGCCTGGATACCAGTAGGCCCCGCAGACGATGTCCAGGACACCGTCGTTATTGACGTCGAAGACGCCGCAGGACTCGAAACGTTCGTCGGAGATGAGAATTTTTTCAAATCGAAGGGGAGGCATGACAACAACCTTTCTATTTCCCGAATCGCATACGGGTGTAGTCCATCGCGACGCGAAGATCCTCGGCCGCCTCCGCCGCGTCGGTAAGGGGTTTCATTTCATCCTTACATACTTTTACGAAATTGATCGCCTGTTGGCGCATGGCGTGAATCCAGGGCAGCGTCGGTATGCTTCGCATGGGCGTCGCGCCGGCGCCCGGATCTTCGTAAATTTCCACACTACCCGGCCGATTGACCGCCAACGGCGCGGGTAGAGAAATGCGGATGTATCCCTTTTCGAAGGCGACCAGGGCGGTTTCCTCCCATTCGACGGTCGTTTTGTATGGCGCCATTTCGATCGTGCAAGCCACGCCGCTTTCGCTCCGTCCCGCCAGCAGCACGCCGGACGGTTCGGCGTAGGTGACATCATAGGACTCGCATAACAGGTGGCGCATCAGGTTGATCTGGTGGATGTAGTAGTTCACGAAACTACGGTACGGCGAAAAGAGATCTTCCGGATAATCCGCCGGGGAAGGTTCCCTGGGCAGATCAGGCCTGGGATCGTCCGCGGTCAACAGGCCGACGAATCCGTTGGCGGTCCAGTTGCCGTCGGGCATGGTGAGCTGAACATATTTCATCGGGCCCATTTTGGCGGACGCTTTCCACTCGTCGATCACCTGCTTGGCGTACATGACGGCTGGGTCGGATCGCTTGTGGTATCCGACCATGTGCACGCAGCCTTCCTTGGCTGCCGCTTCGGCAAGGCGCCGGCCGGCCTGGGGAAAAACGGTCAGGGGTTTTTCCGTCAACACGTGTTTCACGTGGGGGTAAACCTCCGGCAGCAACTCCCAGTGTCGTTCAAACTGCTGGGACGCCACCACGCCGTCCAGTTTCTCCGACGCGAACATCTCCTTGTGATCGCCGTACACCTTCTCGATGCCGTATCGCTCCGCGACGAGTTTCGCGAGCTTCGGCCTCATTTCCGAAATCGCGACGACTTCGCACTCTTCGATATTGACATAGTTTCGCAGATGGGCCATCTGTCCCATCTGCCCGACACCGATAAATCCAATACGTACTTTATCCATTTTCATGTTCCATCGGCTTTCTCAAAAGAAGTGTTTTCCTCACCAGAAAGAGTTTTCATTCCATAAACACACTTTACAATGAATCCACCCTATTCTAGAATAGCTGGGATTGCTGATTTGTTATCTAAAATTGCTTGCCGTAAATGGAATGGATTATGCGATCTACCTTTAGAAGCATCGGGCACATTCCTCCCTCCGTCGGATGGCGCATGAAACCGCACTCCCATGACCGGTTTCACGAACTCATCGTCATCCTGCGCGGGGAACTGCAGGC
The DNA here is from genome assembly GCA_016929245.1 of Phycisphaerae bacterium. Lineage (GTDB taxonomy): Bacteria > Planctomycetota > Phycisphaerae > SM23-33 > SM23-33 > JAFGEJ01. The sequence goes on along the minus strand of JAFGJE010000023.1, from coordinate 23,809 downwards.
GGATATTCGTAATCGGAAAATCGTCGCCGCGCCCGGGGAGGCTTTGCTGTATCCCATCGGCGAGTTGCACGAGGAACAGGCGCTGGGGAAAGAGCCTTTGGAAACCCTTCACGTCGCCTGGTGGTCCTCCCCGGCGAAAGTGCGCCGCTGGCCGCTCAAGGGAACCGACCCGCACGGGCGGCTGGAATACCTGGTTCGCTGGATGTGGGATGTAAACCATCATCCCCAATCACAAAAGAACGAGCAATTAAAAACGCTTCTGACGGCCTTATTGTGCGCGTATGAAAGCCTTTCGTATCCCGCGGAGGACGAACTGGTCGCCCGCGTGCGGAAGTACGCTCAGTCGCATCTTGGCGAACCGCTGCAACTGGACGACCTGGCGTTGGCGGTGGGGTTAAGCCGATACCATTTCCTGCGTCGGTTCCGCGAAAAAGCCAAGCAGACGCCCATGCAGTTTCTCCGTCAGCTTCGCGTGCAGGCAACCCAAACGCTGCTGCTGACGACCCCCTTACCGCTTCGCGCCATCGCGCGGCACGTCGGATTCGCCGACGAATATCATCTCTCTCGCGTGTTCCACGAAACCACGGGCAAACGTCCCAGCCGGCTTCGCAAACGAACGGAAAAACACTAAACCCGATCTATTTCCGGGGGATTCGTAGATTCCGATTTGTTTGATCTTGCTGTCTGTTTTAAAGCGCCCAAATTGAAATTTGTCTTTTTTTGTACATCTCAATAATCCTCATTATACCCCTATATTATTGAAATAATGGGATATAAAAGAGGGCGTGAAACAGCAATATTAGATAAATATTCAGCAATCGCAGGTATTCCGCTCCCGCGAAAAACGCTTATAGTATATCCAGTACAGGCTTCCTCCGGGACGTGGGGTCTTATCGAAAAAAACAGTTGACCCCATCAACGGCGGAAAGCAATCAGAGGTAAAAGGCATTGAAAAAAGAAATGGTTCAATCCCAAACGAAAGGAGACTGAAAATGAGAAGGAAGATTCTACAATTGACGATGGTTTTCGTTCTATGTCTAGGCACGGGCGCCCTGGCCGGCACGATCACGCTTACCGCGGGTGTGCTGCGGGTTCTTCAGGAGGGCGACCCGGACGCGGTCAACGGGCCTGACGTAAACGAATGGAATGACGCCACCGTTCGATCCGGAAATGAACTCCAGCCGGTATTGTCGTTCGATTTAAGCGGTGTCACGCAGGAAATCACGGGCGCGTACATTCGTCTTTACGAACTGAACAATTCGAAGAACACTTCGGGTGTTGTCCAGGTGGGTTCCCTTGTAAGCCCGCACGATATCTCCGGTATTACCTGGAACAAGGTCCACGGCGGCAGCCCGGAATTCACACTGGCCGCCCTGGAGTCGCTGGGAAGTTACACCGGGGATAACAGCACGCCGAATGACACCTGGTACGACACCGACGCGGCGTCGTCGGCGGACGTTGCCGCACTGGAAGCCCTGCGTACCGGCGCATCCAAAAAGCTTGTGATCGACCTGGCGGCCCCCTCCGGCCAGCGATGGTGGGGAGGCGTGGGCGAGGTTGCCCCGCAGCTTGTTCTGACGACGATTCCCGAACCGGCGACGATGAGTCTACTGGTCGCCGGCGGCGCGTTTGCCCTGATTCGCCGCAAGCGCTGATAAAGAATTCCTTTGTCTTTGGACATGGATTGAATCCCCACATGTTTCTTTCATTCCAATGACGGAAGAAAGGGCGGCCTGTTACCAGGGCCGCCCTTTTCCGCCGTTACGTTTCATGCGCAAGGGATTTCCGGGGAAAAAACCTGACCCGGGCAGACGTTCCTATTTCTTGCGGATCAGCGCCTGTTCCAGTTCCGTCAGCGTGAGATTGGCCGCCTCGTTCTGCCTTCGGTAGGTTTGAACGCGATGGTCCACCTGCGCCAGGGCTTCGTGGGTGTCGGCGGTCTGTTGCGCTTGTCGTTGCTGCGCTTCGGATTCCCGCTGGGCCTGGATGATCTGTTCCTGCTGCCGCTGGAGACGTTCCTGTTCGGCCCGGGCCTGGGCGGCGAGTTTCTGCCGCGCCCGTTCAGCCTGTTCGGCTTTGGCTTGCCGGATCATCGCCAGCCGTTTGCGTTCTATCCGGGCGGCCTGTTCCCGGGCGTCCTGCTGCGCCGCCCGGCGGTCGACGCGTTCCCGCCGGATTTGTTCTTCCAGCACCCGGACGCGTTGCGTGAGCTGCTCCGAATGCGCCCGGTAGGCCGCCAGTTGCCCCACGGCGTCGGCCTGCCCCAGGCGGGCGGTGCGCAATTCCTGCGCGACACCGACGGATTCGCTTTTCAACCCCTCCATCCTTGTCTGAAGCCGCTGATTCTCCATCGCCGTGGTTTCCAGGTGATCCGTCAGAAGGCTGACGCGCTGCTCGTGAAGTTTCTGTTCGCCGTTCTGCAGGCCGATGAACCACACCCCCGCCAGCAATACCAGTCCGGCCGCGGCGACCGACAACCAGGCCAACCGTCCGTTCCGACGAACGCGCTGGATTTCCTCGCGATATTCCTGCCGGGCGGTTTGCAATTCCGCGCGGTAGGCTGCCGCCAGCTCCTTGGCTTCGTGAAAGGCCGCGCCGGCGACCTGGATGGAGCGTTCGGCCTGATTCTCCAGCGCCGAAAGCGGATCGCGCGGCGCATGGGGGGGAACCGTGTCCCGCGGTTCGGAGGGGGGAATCTCCTGGGAAGGTTCGCGGAAGGTTTCCTTGGCCGTCGTCGAATCGGCGGCGCATCGGGTTTCGTCGAAACGAAATTCCGTCGGATCGTCCGAGTCGTCAAAGAGCTGTTCCCGCATCGTCTCGACCGCCCGCAGGGAAACGTCTCTGCCGCCGTCCGGACCCAATCGACTCGCGAGGCGCCCCGTTCGAATCCAACGGGTCACGACTCGCTTGCTCAACTCCAACCGGGCGGCGGCTTCGGCTACGGAAATCCAATTCTTCTCGTCGATCATCCATGATCTCCTGTACGTGATTCAACACTGCTTTTGTACACAACATCCGTATCTAGAGGATGTTTCGGCATTTTCGGAGGCGCAACGGCAACGTTTTTCGGAATTTTTTTTCGCCGAAACCCGGAGAGATTATCGGACAAATTAAAATGGGCGGAAGGAATCCGGGCAATCCCGGAACAGGACTCCCTCTCAAAGGGGAACCCAATGCCCGCATCCTTTATGCTCAAAAACCTTTCTTGCGGGTCGGCGGGGGGGGTGTCATAATACGAACGAGATCCCAATCCGCCTGGGGCGGAACGAAACCGGGAAAGGGAAAGGACGGCCGATCATGCCGTTAACCTTGCTTCGCCAGGATGACGCCATCACGCACATCGCATTATCGGGTCAACTCGATTCCGAGGGAGTTGCCCAGGTGGAGGCGGAATTTCATCGAATCGTCACCGAGCGCCATCAGCCCGCCGTCGTGGAATTGTCCGACGTCGAATTCATCATGTCAGCCGGGTTGAATATGCTCACCCGCGCCGCGGCGGATTTGAAACACCATGGCGCGAAACTCGTCCTTCTGTCGCCGCCGCCGCTTGTGCGAAAAGCCATTCATAACGTCGCCCTCGATAAACTCACCCCCCTCGCGGAAACCCTGGAGGAAGCCCGCGGGATATTGAGCGCGTAACGGCGGACATGTCCGAACCCCGATATCCGGCGGAAAGTTTTTCTTGGCAAGTTCGACATTCTTCTGTAGAGTTTGGTCAGAGATGGATCAATCTCACGTCGCGAGAATTGCCCGTGTCCTTTTGGAGAAAAACCAATGAGCGAAAGTGACAACCATGAATCGTCCGTGAATCCTTCACCGCGGGAAGCTTCTTCCGCCGCGTCGCGTCGCGTGGAATCCAACGCCGCTCGCGATCCCGCCATACGGCTGGGCATCGCCGCGGTGATGCTCATTGGTATGGGATTGTGGTGCTTCCATGATCGGAACAAATATGAACCACCGGCGGCCTGGGATATGAAACACATCAACGAAGCGTCCAAATACGCCTTCAACCACTTCGGCGCGTTCGTGTTCGTTCCGCCCGGAGCCGCGCTGGTACTCTGGATGCTGGTGTTTCTGCGACGAAAACTCATCGCCGATCAGGACGGGATCGGATACGCCGGCAAGGAGAAAATTCCCTGGGGAAGCATCACGAAACTGGACACGTCCCAGGCGAAATCCAAGGGCATTCTGCAGCTGCATTACGGCGACGGCAAGGTACTCAAACTGGATAACTGGAAACTCACGAATTTCCGTGAGTTGATTTCGCTGGTGGAGAGTAAAATTCCGTCGGACAAAATGTAATTCTGATGCAACAGAATCCATCCGGCAGGGGGCGAAATGTCTCCATGCCCGCTCTCTGAAATGCGCCACAATGCGCGTTTCCTTCTTCGCGCGTTTCCCAAACGGCGGCGAGATGCCCATGGTGAATTCTGGAGGTGATGACCCTACACAATAGGCAAATACGCACAAACCCTGAATTGCCGAACATTATGCTCATAATACCTTTTTAATTAAAAATTTACGTATAATTAAAATACCGTCATTTTTGTTGGAATGCCTATTTTGCATAGGCACTAAATAGGTATTATGGTATTATTGGATTTTCTTGGTTCCTTCTCTGAAAATCATAGAATAACATATCAGGGACGACAGGTTGAAGCAGTTATGTGTTGAAGGTGTTCATGTGAAAACGATGATCCTGAATTCGAGTTCGGGTGTGCCTGGGGAATCATCGCGGGATGCGCGCCGGTGTAGGGATATGTCTCGGCGCGAATCGCGAAGTTGTTTTGAACATTCTGTCGAAGAACGCGTTTGTAAGGCTTCTTCGATATCAATATACCGTGAAGTCGGCAACTACTGTAAAAAAGAAAACCAGAGGATACCCCCCGACCCGCCGGCTTCACGGTTTTTTTATTTTCTCCCGTTCAGCGCCTCTGCCGCCGGATGTTCCGCCGATACAGAATTCTTCCGGGGACGTGTTCGCGTTTTTCAACAACGATAGACGTACCGGTTCGGGTGTGTTTCCGACACCGTCAGTGATGTTTCACGCTGGCGGGAGACTCCCCGTCAGAAATTACTTGCCGCGCGGGGGGAAATGGCGCACACTCTGGAAGTATGAACGCGAAAAAGACGATTGGCTGGGGGGGCGTGATTCTTGTATTTGCCCTGATGCTGGCTGCCGCGATTATCTTTCTCATCGCCAGCACGCCGCCGGCGGAGTATCGGCCTTTTCAACTCACGCAGAAAGAACGCAAGGAAGCGGCGCATCACTTCGTGGACTACCAGGGGGCCGTCTTTTTCAACAAGGTTCACGAAAACATTTCCTTCACGCACACCATTACCGAAGAAGACATGAACATGTACCTCGCGTCGCTGGACGAGATCGCGTTTCTCAAACCCTTCCGGCGCGACGGGAAAGACGACGGCGGCAGAATTCTCCGGGCGATGGACAAAGCCGGCGTCTCCGATCCCGCGATTAAAATGAGCGACGGAATGATAACGCTCATGGTGCAAACCCGTCAGGCGCGCAAGGTGGTTTCCTTCGATCTGTCGTTTGAGTTTTATGACGGTAATTACATGCGGGTCGCCCTGCGGGAAGTGCGTGTCGGCAGAATGCCCGTGCCGCCGTCGGCGGTCGCCGAGAGCATCGAGATCATGAAAAATTCCGTGCGGCGGAAAAACGCGAAGAAGGACATCGGCCCGGAGGATTTCGACGCGATGCTCACGGGAATGATTCTGGCGATGGGCGATGAACCGGTGTCCACGAAAATCCGCTTCGACCGCAAGCGCATCCGGAAAATCCGCGACATCGAAGTGAAGGAAGGTCAATTGAGTATCCACGTCGTGCCCGTCTCGCCCGAGGAGGACGACGAGAACGAATAGCATCTACAAGAACCTGCTTTCCGGTTGAACCTATTCAAGGAAGCAAGTTGCTTTGTTGGTATTTTTAGGAGTTCTAAGAAACCGCCGGTTCGCCGCGAAAACCGGGGTGCGGCCGGCAGGAAAGGAATTTTCCATGAGAAGTGAGGATTTTTTGCGTCGGTTGTCCGGCGACGAACCCGCGGTGGGGTTGTGCAGCATGTATCCCTGCGCGGGGATTCTTGAGAGCATGTGCAAGGGATGGGATTTCGTCTGGATCGACACGCAGCACGGGCAGCATGACTTCGCGTCGGTCGCCGACGCGATTCGGGTCGCCGACATGATGGGCATCGCCTCGGTGCTGCGTCCCTACAGCCATGATCCGGGAGTGCTGGGGAAATTCGCCGATCTTCGTCCCACAGTCATGATGATCCCCATGGTCAACACCGCCGAACAGGCGAGAAATCTCGTGGCGGAATTGCGCTTCGCCCCGATCGGGCGACGCTCCTACGGCGGGCGGCGCGTCATCGACATGGACGGACGGGAATACTGGAAACTCGCCGAACCGATCCTCATGCCGCAGATCGAGACGCAGGAGGGCGTGCAAAACGCGGCCGAGATCGCGGCGGTCGAGGGAGTGGACATTCTGTTCTTCGGCCCGGACGACATGCGGTTGTCGCTGGAATTACCGATCAATTCCCCCGTGCTGGACACGCCTCCGCTTCATGACGCCGTCCGGAAAGTAGGCCAAGCCGTCCGGGCGGCGGGAAAATTCGGAGGGATCGTCGCGCCGACCCAACCCATGATCGAGTTCTCTCGCGAGAACGGATATCAATTGTTTGTCTGCGGAGGAGACAGCGCCTTTCTCGCCGACGCGTCGAAGAAACGTCTGGCGGACGTCAGGAACGCCGTCACGCCCGCCGGCGCGGAATCCGCGGGGTATTAGATCGCGCAGAAAGACGGAAACCCCGCGTCTACGCGATGCGCGGGCGGACGGATACGCGCGGACGCGTCGTATCGTGTCGCATTGTTTGTATCCTACCGCGGCAGTCGCGTCCCGGCCGGTGCACCGGCCGGGAATCAGGCTTGGCGGAACGGTCCGACACGGATGCACGCGCTTGGCGTTCGCGTGACATCGTGTCGTTCCTCGCGGTAGTATGTCACATCATCACACTTCCGACATGTGTATCGTTCCTTTTCTCCGTCGTTTCTTCGTTTGGGATCGACGCCGCGATTCGCGTCAGGCGCCGACGTGTCTGTTTTCGCTTTCATCACTACGCCACAGTTTGAATTCACCCGGCGAAGAAGGCTTGTGATCTTTCGGTTTGATTCTGTGGTACTGGTAGTGGGACAGATCCCGCGAAAGGTTCATGTTGTTCAGGACGACGCCCAGCAGGCGTCCTCCCAGCATTTCCACCATTTCCCGCGCTCGACAGAGCAACATGCGTGGATATTTTCGATGCTGCACGACCATCAGTATGGCGTCGGCGACGCGAACGAGTTCCGCCGCTTCCGACGCGCCGATCATGGGGGTGGAATCGAGGAAGATCCAGTCGTACTTCTGTTTGAGTTTTTGCATCACCTCCTTGAAGGTGTCTCCGTCATACAGGCCCGGCAGGGACGCGTTATACGCCGTTCCGCTCGGTAGCAGGTGCAGATTCGGCAGGGAGGTCGGATGCACCGCGTCGGCGAGGGCGACTTCGCCGGCCAGCAGATCCGACAATCCCGGATGATCCTCCACCTGGAGAATCGTATGCAAACCCGGTCGATGCGGATTGGAATCCACGACCAGAACCCGGTCTCCCAGTTGCGCCGAAACCTGGGCGAGGTTGATGAGGGTCAGGCTTTTTCCTTCCCCGACACCGGCGCTGGTCACGCAGATGACGCGCCCTTCGTCGGCGCGGACGATCGACTTGACGTTGGTGCGCAACACGCGGTAGGCCTCAAAATGCTCCGGCGGCGCTTTGGAGGAATGCAGAGATCGTACCTTCCGCGGAATGACCCCCAGAACGTGCGTCTGAAGATGACGTTTGACGTCCTCGACGGTTTTGACGGACGTGTCCAGGTGCTCCCACAGCAGGATGATTCCGATTCCCAGAAACAGGCCGAGAAACCCACCGGCCGCCAGGTTGACGGCGAGATTGGGGCTGATCGGAGCGGCGGCGTAATTCAGCTTGGCTTTCTGAATGATGTTGACGGACGTGTGCGGAAGGCGCAGTTTCAACCGTTCGCGAATGTAACTTTCCTCCCAGGTTTTACGTCGTTGGCGGAGCGACAGCAGTTCGTTTTTGATGTTCCGAAACTCGCGATATCCGCCGCCGGCTTGTTTTCGTTCCTGTTCCTTGAGTTGCTTGACGTACCGGACGATGTGATCGTAGGCCGCCTGGGCGGCGTCGCAGTCGGCTTGCAGTCCCAGGCGAATGCCGTTGATTTCCTCGTTGATCTTGTTGGTCAGCTCCGCGATGAGCGCTCGGGTGCGCTCGACACCGCGATGCTTGCTTCCGAGGGAGCGCATCTGTGCGCTGAGTTTGATTTCCGCGCCGCGTCGTTCATTCACGAGAGTCGCCAGGGCTTTGCTTTGCACCAGGACCGGTAAGGCGCTGACGGCCTGGTGATCCTCCAGGGACATGATTTGCTCCAGCAGGACGCGTTTTTGCTGGAGTTCGATTTCGGCTTTCGCGCGGGCGGTTTCCGCCTGGACCAGGACGTGGGCGTTGAGGGTGTTTTTTCCGAAGTCTTCGGTGTCGGTGACGTTGTAGCGTTCCCGCACTTCATCCATCCGGCGTTCGGTTTTGGCGATCCGTTCGTCCAGGGCTTCGATTTCCTGTTGCAGTTCCTTAAGGGCTTGTTCGGTGGTTTCACGGCTTCGTCGTTGGGTTTGTTCCTTGAAGACTTCCCCGATGGTATTGGCGATGTTCGCCGCCCAGACGGCGGCTTGTCCTTCGGGGCGCCGGGGTTGATCGAAATCGACGGAAATCTCGATCAGGTCGGTGTCCTTTTTCTGTTGGGCGTGAATTTTCCCCGACACCAGTTTGACGGTTCGGGTAAACAGTTCCTCCTTCGTTTGGCGATCGGCGTTTTTCGATTCGGGATGCAGTTTTTCGGGCAGTTGCAGTTTTCGGACGACTTCTTCGACGACCCGGTCCGATTGAATCAGCTCGAATTGGGTCGTCAGGAAATGTTCATCCTTGGCGGAGGATCGGCGGTCGGCGAACGGTTCGATATCGGGCGTTTCGGGTTTGACCTGGATCAGGCAGGTGGCGCGATAGGTTTTCGGCATGGCGCGGGTTATGAGAAATCCCGCGATGAAGGCGAGGGTCAGCATCGCGATGAGAACGACTTTGCGCGCGGCGATCACTTTGGCGTAATGGATCAGCAGATGGATCGGGTTGGAGTGAAGATCAGAATCCATGCACCCCTCCCGTCCGAAACGCGGAGATCCGGATTCCTCTCTTCATCGAAGATGAAACAAACCGTTTCAGCATCGTGTCGCCCGACCCAAGGCGGATACAAGACGGCCTTGGCCGAACGACTGTACTCCGCGGGTCGATGGGGAGAGAAACTCCGCCGCCGTACCCTACACGGTTCCCAGCCCCAACGCCGATGGGACAGGGACGACGTGGTGGTACTGTCAGCCGTTGTACCGACTACGCTGTATCCACGATCAGCGTACGTCGTGATGGAAAGGAAAGGAAAAAAGAGAACAAACCCTCAAACTTCCACCGTTTTCGATTTGCTATCGCCAAGCGCAAACCGAAAAGCCAAGCCTTCATATCGCCTAACTGCTATGTAAAAGTCGGATTGGAATTTATCTAAATTAAGGAAATACCGGGGTTTTTGCGGTTTTTTTGAAATCTGGCACACGGAAAATAATTTTCATAGTCCATTTCTACAAATAGACTTAGAAAAAAATTCCCAGAGCGCGTCAACCCGAAAAAATTCCCACGGCGGTTTTCCCGGAAACCCAGGAAGATATCAGGATAAGACAGAGAAAAACGAGAATCCCTCAACTCTTTATTAAATAGCACTTTATGCCCGCCCGACTGATCCTGAACCCATGCAGGCCTGGTTGAATATAGGATAAAAATTCCTGATACGTCATATGTATGTAAAAAATTTTCCATGTGCGGAATCCCGTTTCGCGGGTTTCGGTTTTTTGAATTCCGGATTTCGACGGAGGAGTTTTTCTTTTCCCGGAAGCGTGGTCTTGGTATGTTTTTCCCGACGCAGGGACGTACGCATGACGACAACCGGCGACATTTTGGACAAGGCCGCGGAAATGCAAATCCGGATTCGTCATGCGCGGGGTCGCTTCGCCGCGATGATGGGAACGTACAGCCTGGGGGTGTTCAACGACAACTTCTTCAAGCAGGCTGCCTGCCTGCTGGCGGTGTATCTCGGCAAGCCGGATTTCCAGGGACAACTGCTCATTCTCTTTACGCTGCCGTGGCTGTTGTTTCCCGCCTGGGCGGGATGGGCTGCCGACCGCTTCGCCAAACGTCATGTGGTGATCTTCGCGAAGATTCTCGAAGTCGCCGCGATGCTCTGCGGCGGGATCGGTATCATTACCGTCAATTGGATCTTGATTTTCATCATGACGTTCATCATGGCCTTGCAGAGCACGATTTTCTCGCCGGCGTTGAACGGTTCGATTCCCGAGCTGTACCCGGCCAAGTACGTCGTCCGCGCCAATGCGCGCCTTAAGTCTCTCGTGCTGATGAGCAACCTGGTGGGAATCATCCTCGCGGGTGTGCTTTTGGATTTCAAGGAGCCCGTCCGGGGCGTCGAACTCGGCCGATGGCTGGTCGGTCTGGGCGTGATCGTGATTTCGCTCCTCGGCGTGGGGATGAGCCTGGGCGTGGATCGTCACCCGCCGGCCGATCCGAAGGCGAAGTTCCCCTGGACCGGTCCCGTCAGCACGTTTCGCGAGTTGAAGAAAATGCACCGTGATCGCCTGCTGTGGATCGTGCTGCTGGCGGATGCGTTCGTCTGGTTCATCGCCGCCATCCAGATTCTGATTATCAACGAAATGGGCAAAGCCCGTTTCAATTTAACCGAGAAACAAACCAGTTACGTCCTGGCCGCCGAGTTGCTGGGCGTGGGAATCGGGGCCGCGCTGGCGGGACGACTGGCGACGGGAAAGCGCTGGTATCGTCTTCTCCCGACGGGATTTTTCCTCCTGGGGCTGCTGCTGATCGGGATCGCCCTGGGAACGCTCCTGCCGCACCGGATGCAATACTGGTTCGTCGTGGCCGGGTTCTCGCTGACCGGGGTCGTGGGCGGCGTGCTGCTGATTCCGTGCGAGGCGTTTTTCCAGATTCGCCCGGCGCCGGAGAAAAAAGGCGCGGTCATCGCGACGGCGAATTTCGCCGGATTTTTCGGTATGGCGATCTCTGGATTGTTTTACGCGTTGCTCGTACAATCGGGTATGGTTCCGTTGCATCGCCTTGGAATTCCGGGCGCGTTGGCGATACTGGCGGCGTTGGGACTGGCGGTCGCGTTGCGAAAGGAGTCGCCGGCATGATGCTGTTCTGGTTATGGTTCACGCGATTCAGCCTGTCGTTGCGCTATCGGATTCGCGTGGTCGGGATGGACGACGTGTACCGAAAGGGAACAAAGGGAATTTTGTTCCTGCCGAATCATCCCGCGCTGATCGACCCGGTGATCCTGCTGAGCAAACTCTGGCCGATGTTTCACACGCGGGCGCTGGCGGACAAGGACCAGATCGACCGCTTCGTCATTCGTCGTCTCGCGCGGAAACTCAACGTTTTGCCCATCGAGGAATCGTTTCACGGCGCGTACGCGCCGGAGGAAATCCAGAAAGCCCTCGCCGGGTGCGTCGACGCCCTGAAGAACGGGGACAATCTGATTCTGTATCCCTCGGGACACACCTATCGCACGCGGCTGGAGGACCTGGGCGGAAACAGCGCGGTGGAGCGCATCCTGAAGGAATTGCCCGACATTCGCGTGGTGCTCATTCGCACGCGCGGGCTGTGGGGCAGCAGCTTCAGTTGGGCGCCGGGGCGCGAGCCGCACGTCGCCCGCGCGCTGCGCCGCGGCGCGATGAAACTGCTGGCGAGTCTGGGATTCTTCGCGCCGCGCCGCGAGGTGACGGTGGAACTCATCGAACCCGACGACATCCCCCGGCAGGCGGACAAACATACGCTCAATCGCTATCTGGAGGAGTTCTACAACACCGACGCGCGGTACAACACGTACGTTCCCTACACCCCGTGGGAATCCGGAGGCCCGCGCGTCGTGCCCGAACCGCGGCGACTTCACGTCGAGGGCGATCCGTCAGCCGTCCCGGAAACGACCCGAAAGCTGGTGTATGATTTCCTCCGCGAAATGACGGGCGTGGATTCCTTCGGGGACGACGATCGGCTGGCCCACGACCTGGGCATGGATTCGATGGCCGGGATGGAAATGATCGCCTGGCTGCAATCCGAATTCGGAACCGCTCCGAGCGATTACAGCTCCCTGCGAACCGTCGGCGACGTATGCCTGGCCGCCTGCGGGCAGGCGGTGTCGATGCAGCCGGCCAAACTCAACCCGCCCGCGGCGCCGTGGTTCTCCCGCGGCGCGAAGGTGCGATGTCCGCCGAACCTGACGGACATGAATATCCCGCGGGCGTTCCTCGCCCAGGCCCGGCGCGGGGCGAATCGCGCGATCCTCGCCGATCCAACCTCCGGCGCGAAAACCAACCGCGACCTGGTTCTGGCGTGCCTGGCGCTTCGCGACGTGCTGAAAGATCTGCCTGGTGAGAGCCTCGGCGTGATGGCGCCCGCTTCTCTCGGCGCCACGACGCTGTATCTCGCGTGTCTCTTCGCGGGAAAAACCCCCGCGATGGTCAACTGGACGACCGGCCCGCGAAACATGCTCGCTTGTCTCGACGGTGTGGGCGTTGAGCGAATCGTAACCTCCCGCCTGCTGGTGAAGCGCCTGGAGGAACAGGGCGTGGACTTCCAAGCCGTTCAGGATCGATTCGTCTTTCTGGAGGAGATTCAACGAAATCTGTCGCGCACAGCCAAAGGCAAAGCCTACCTTCGCAGCCGATTTTGCTGGAAGCGATTGGACGCCGCCGCCAAACAGGCGCCCGACACAGCCGTCATCCTGTTCACCAGCGGGTCGGAATCCCAACCCAAAGCCGTCCCGCTTTCGCATCAAAATATCCTGAGCAATATCGCCGACGCGTATCAATGCTTTCGGCTGCTCGACACGGACAGCCTGCTGGGCATCCTGCCGCCGTTTCATTCGTTCGGGCTGACGACGTCGGTGATCCTGCCGCTGGCGCTCGGGCTTCGGACCGCCTATTGGCCCAATCCCACCGACGGGGCGGCTATGGGGCAGATGATCGACGCGTACGGAACGACGATCCTCGCGGGGACGCCGACGTTTCTGCACGGGATCGTGCGGGCGTCGTCGAGCGAGCCGCTTCGCACGTTGCGCCTGGTCGTCTCCGGGGCGGAGAAATGCACCGACCGCGTGTACCAGGCCCTCCGCGCCCGCTGCCCGGAGACGGTCGTGCTGGAAGGATACGGCGCGACGGAATGTTCGCCGATCATCAGCGTCAACCGCGAGGACGACCCGCGCGACGGAACGATTGGAAAAATATTACCGTCCTTCGAGTATGTTTTGGTCGATCCGGAACGGGAGGACGACTCCGCCGCCGCGGTTCCGCGGGGACAGCCGGGTATGTTACTGGTGCGCGGGCCTTGCGTGTTTGACGGGTATCTCCATTACGACGCCCCCCAGCCGTTCGTTCGCTTCGACGGCCGCGAGTGGTATCGCACGGGCGACATCGTCACCGAAGACGCCGACGGCGTGTTGACGTTCGCCGGCCGACTGAAGCGGTTCGTCAAGATCGGCGGGGAAATGATTTCCTTACCGGCCATCGAATCCGTGCTGACGGAACAACTCACCCGGGAAGACGACGACGGGCCGTTCCTGGCGGTCGTGGCGACCGACGACGAGGAATATCCCGAAATCGTGCTCTTTACAACCAGGCCGCTGGGGAGGGAACAGGTTAATATCCTCCTCCGCCGCGCGGGCCTAAGCGGCCTGCACAACATCCGCCGCGTGATGAAAATCGAAGAACTCCCCCTGCTGGGCACAGGCAAATGCGACTACCGCGCGCTGCAAAAGAAATTATAGTTTCAAAAAGAAGCGAACCACGGCACCCGGCAATCCAAGTTACGTTTTTCTGCCGACCACTTGCAGGTATCGGTGGGTGATGGGGATTCCTTTGGGGGTGGTTCGGGTTTCCATGAGTTCGGCGAAGCGGGTGAAGATGGTTTGGCGGTGTTCTTCGGCGGCGGCGAATTCGAATCCCGCGGCTGCCCCGGTGGCGGTGAGACGCTCCAGCGCCGCCTGGCCGTTGGGAACGTAGTAGGTTTTTGCGCCGTCTTCGCGTTGCTGCACGCCCAGACCCGCCAGCCGCATCATTGTCGCCAGAACCAGGCTGTGCGGCAGAAACTTCACGTGCATCGCGTGGCGCAGCGCCTGGGGCGTTTCGGCGAACGTTTGGAACGACGCCCACAGCACCCCCGCCAGCGAGAACAGCGAATTGTCGATGATCCCCACGCGACCGCCGGGTTTAAGGACGCGGGCGATTTCCCGCACCACGCGCCACGGCTGGGTGTACCCCAAGCCCCAGGCGCAGGTGACCACGTCGAAACTCGCGCCCGCCTGCCGACGCAGAAACTCCAGCGCGTCGGAATGAAAGAATCGACAGGACTCTCCGAAGTTTCGCCGCGCCCGGGCGATCATCCCTTCCGAGGCGTCCACGCCGATAACGTCCCCGCCGGTGCGCTGGGCGAGTTGGTCCGCGACGAATCCCGTGCCGCAAGTTAGATCGAGACACGTCGCGCCGGCCGGCGGATCGAGCACGTCGATCATGCCCAGCGAGAGGTGGCGCATGTGATTCGTCCAGGCGTCGTCGTACCCCGGCGCGACGTGGTCGTAACTGGCGGTGACCAGATCGCCGGTCTTCTCCGACTGGGTGAAGAACAGGCGCGTCGCCCGAAAAGCAAGTCGCATCCAATGACGTTTCGGCATGGTTTTACTCTCAATCAAAAAGAGAACGCGAATAAGACGAATGAAGACGAATAAGATGAAAATTTTTTGTGTCTAGTGCCGCCGCCTTTTCGACGAAACCACCTCGATGGTAGAAATACGAATAAATATTTCAAAAACAATTTGTCTTATTCGTCTTCATTCGTCTTATTCGCGTTCTCTTTCTTATTGGCAGCTAGGCCGTTTCCCACACGCATGGCACATCGACGTATCGCACCTCGACGTCCAGCGCGTCGTTCAGCCGTTCGGCAAATTGCTTGAGCCCCTCGGCCTCGGACACCTCGTGCGACGTTTCGATCACCGCCACGCCCACCTCCTCGGCGAACCGGAAGCCGTAGTTGTCCGTCTCGCCGCAAATGAGCGTGTCCACGCCGAGATTCAGCATGTCCTGAACGTTCCCGACGTTCACGAACAGTCCCACGCCGCCCCAGGGCAGCGCGATTCGTTTCACGGGCCTGCCGCTTTCCTCCCGCGTGACGCGAAGGGCCTTCATACCGACGGCGCGCTTGACGTGTTCGAGGAGTTCGCCGAACGTCGCGACGGGCGAGGCGAAGACCTTGGCCCAATACCGGCCCGCCCCGTCGTCGGCGACCGGCTGACCCAGGCCCAACTGCGCGGCGAAGGCGTCGAAAATGCGGAGTTCATCCGCGGTGCCGTGAATGCGAATCGTCGTCATTTCCTGTTTCGACAGCAAGCGGAGGCGCTGCACGTTGGTCGGCCAGCTCAGGTAAGCCCGTTCGTGTCCCGCGGTGAACGCCGGATACGGATACAGAAGTGATTCGTGATGGACGATGCAATTGTGTCCCGCCTTCGCGGCGGCGGCGATCACCCGGGGAGTAACCGTCCAGGCGACGGTGATTCCGCGCACGGCCGCGGTGCGCGAACCGAAGGTGACGTATTCATCCCCATTGAGGGGTCGGCCGCTCCAGGTTTCGATCACCTTAATGATGTCCGAGGGTGTAGTCATGGGCAACTCCTTTGGGTAGGCGATATAATGCCTATCCTGCAACAATCCGGCAAGAGTACGCGAATAAGACGAATAAGACCGAATGACGCGAATATTATAGAGTAGTGTCGCAACCTTTCCTACAAACCCATAGCGAAGAAATAAGAAAACGAATAATAAAATATTGTAAACAATTCGTCTTATT
Organism: Phycisphaerae bacterium; assembly: GCA_016929245.1. Lineage (GTDB taxonomy): Bacteria > Planctomycetota > Phycisphaerae > SM23-33 > SM23-33 > JAFGEJ01. The sequence continues at coordinate 7,724 of JAFGJE010000023.1, read as the reverse complement.
CGTCTTCATTCGTCTTATTCGCGTTCTCTTGCTCGTATTGTTGAATGACGTCGCGCAGTTCGAGAATGCTTTGGATCGTATGCGTCGGCGTATGTCGGCTGGTCGCGTATCGACCCGCGGGATCCTTCAGCACCGAGACCATCCCCAGGCGGTTCGCGCCGCGAATGTCGGCCTTCGGGGAATCGCCGACGAAGATCGTCTCGGCGGGGGAGGCGCCGATGTTTTGCAAGGCTTCCTGAAATACGCGCCGATGCGGTTTTCGTCGTCCCACGTCGCAGGAATACACCCGCACCGGCAGGTAAGGCAGCAATCCCAGGCTTTCCAAATGACGGTCCAGCACTTCCCCGGGAATAAAGGTGTTGGACACCATGGCGATCTTCCATCCCCGATCCCGGATGTCCCGCAGCAGGTCCGTCAACCCTTCTTCCACGCTCGCCTTTTTCGACAGCGGTTCATACCACAGCCGGCAGACCTCCAGAAGCTGATCCCGATTCAGGCGAAAATTCATCCGACGGCAAAGCTGGTCCATCACGTGCAGGGAATTGAATTCCCGTTTCGTCAGACGGCTGAGTAATTCATGCCAATGGATCGCCCGAAGATGCCGCCGTCGATATCGCTCGAAGTCCGGCAGGTCGCCGGGCAGCGAGGAGAGATATTCGTACGCCAATTTGGCTCCGGCGTGAAACAGGCGCGGTAGGTCCACCTTGCCGAAGTCCACGAGCGTGTCGCCCAGATCGAACAGAATGGCGTGAATGGTTCGCGTCATGGTATCGAGCAGCAAACCTTACCCGTGCGAACGAGGAATTGCAACCGATGTTTTCGTTTATCTGTTCCGTTTCAATCCGCAATCCACAATCCGCCATTATTTTTCAGGGCGCAAGAAAAAGCGGCGGACGTTGGGGCCCGTCGCTTTTTGTATCCGACGCTGTGCGGATGTGTATGGTTTTCGCTAGGCGGCGATTCGTCTTGGTTTCGACGTCTCGACGGCCTGGAGCGTCCGGTAGGCCATGGTTTTCAATTCGTCCAGGTCGAAGGGTTTGAACAGCGCCGGTAAGCCCAGCCGTTCAAGCCGTCGGATCGTGAAGGTGTCGTACGTGTATCCGGTCATGAGCACGAGGCGCCGCAACAGATCGGTTCGCCGGCTTCGCAGGTAGCTCAGCACGTCCCATCCGTCCACGTCGGGCATGACCAGCGCCTGGAAGATCAACTCGAAGTTCCCCCCGCGGAGCAGGTCGAGGCAGGCCTGTCCTCCCTGGGCGGACGTGACGATCGCGCCGTCGTCGGTGAACACGTCTCCCAGAAGGTCGAGGATGCTTTCATCCGCGTCGCAGACCAGGATGGATCGATTTGTCAAGGAAACCGTTTCGGTGAGCATACGGCGGGCTCCGGTTCTCAGGCGGCCATCTGGCGCACGGAAGATTGGCGGCGAAGTTTTTCCAGCAGGGCTTTGTGTCGCAGGCAGACAGCCGACTCGCTGACGCCCAGGACCCGGGAGATTTCCCGATAGGTGAGTTTTTCCGCGTAGACCATCCCCAGGAGTTCCCTCCCGTCCTGGTCCAGACGATGGAACATTTCTTCGCAGAATTCACGGGCTTCCATGAGTTCCGCGGCGCGATCGGCGGCGGGGTCGGGCATGTCGGTCTCCTGTATGGAACTGTCCTGCGAATGATGCGTCGCGTCGGCCCGGCGCAGGATGCCGTCCTTCCGCATCTCATCAATGGCGAGGTACATCGCCTTCGTACAGGCAAAACGTTCAAACGGAACGCCCCGCTCGGGGTCGAACGACCGGGCCGCCAGCGTCACGCCCAGGTAGGCGTAGCTGCTTAAATCCTCGATGTCCACCCAGCGGTAACGTCGATGGAGCCGACGGGCGATATTCTCCGCCAGCGGTAGATTCCGGCGGGCCAACTTGGCGTATCCGGGTAATGAGTTCTTTGTTGTACGCATTTGACGATGGATTCCCGTTCCTGTTGGGGTATCGCTCCAACGAACAACCGGAGCCGTAGGTTCCATAACCTCTTATGTGAACGACAGTAACGTCCGCATTCGTGGTTTCGCCGCTTCCGGGGCGATCCTGATTCGATTGTCTCTACACTCTGATTGTCGTAGCGCGGGGAAGGGACTTTAGTAAGAGAACCACTTTTTTTCGTCGTGAGAGGAAAAAAAATATCCCCCCGGGATTCGTGAAGAATTTCGATGGTTTCTTGCTCGTTGCGGGAGGAGGGAGGGTATGGCATAATAAGGTTCCATGAGGGTTTTTTGCTGGGGCGGGTGCATGATCTGCGTCATCACCCGTGCACGGGATGAACGATGAGCGAACACGGGCATGACACGGATGATCTTCGATTCGCCTCGCTGACGGCGCATCAGCTTCAGTCGCCGATCAGTTCGGTGCGCCAGATTCTCGACATGCTCCAGGGAGGATTCAACGGGCCTTTGACCGCCGCCCAGAAGGAGCAGGTGGAAAAGGCGATTCAGCGCTGCGACCAGGGCATCGAGGCGATCCAGCGGATGCTGGAAATCGCGCGGGAGGATGAAACCGACCTCGGCGCGGTGGACCTGGCCAAATTGGCGCAACAGGCGGTCGAACAATATCGCCGGGAGGCGTCCCGGCGGGGGATTTCCCTCGCCCTGCAACTGGACGCCGAACCCGCCCCCGCGCGAGGACGAAGCGCCGCGCTGAGCGAAGCCATCAGCGCCATGCTCAACAACGCCCTGAAATACACGCCCGACAACGGGCAGATTCGCGTGACGGTCTGGTACGGCGCCGAGAAGAAAACCTGCTGCCTGTCCGTCGCCGACTCGGGCGTGGGGATCGACCCGGAGGAACGGGAAAAGGTATTCGAGCCGTTCTTCCGCGCCTCGACGCAGCGACGCAGCGCCCGGCCCGGTACGGGCATCGGCCTGGCGTTCGTGCGGGCGGTGGTCGTCAAAGCCGGCGGCGCCGCCTGGGCGGACCAGTCCCGGCTCGGCGGGGCGGAAATCTTCATCGAACTTCCCTGCGCCGCGCTGCCCGAACCCGTCGAAGCGCCCGAAACGCCCCCGCCGATGCGCGTCGTGATCGTCGGGGGCGTCGCGGCCGGACCGAAGGTCGCTTCCAAAATCATCCGCCTCGCGCCCCATGCCGAAGTGACCGTCGTCGAGCGAGGCCGTATCCTCTCCTACGCCGGTTGCGGACTGCCCTATTACGTCTCCGGCGTCGTGCGCGAGGAGCGGCAACTGATGGCCACTCCCGTCGGGGCGGTGCGCGACCCGGTGTTCTTCCAGAGCGTCAAAAACGTCTCCGTCCTCAACCAGACCGAAGCCGTCGAGATCGACCGAAACTCCAAGCGCCTGCGCGTGTGCTCCTTGTCCGACGGAAAGGAAACCTGGCTGGACTACGACAAACTCGTCCTGGCGACCGGCGCGACTCCGATCCTGCCCGATATTCCGAACAACGACCTGGGCAACATCTTCCGCCTGCACGGTGTGCGCGACGCCGAGGGGATCAAAGCCGTCCTCTCGGAACCCAAAAGTCACGACGTCGTCATCGTCGGCGGGGGATTGATCGGCGTGGAAGCCACCGAAGCCCTCGTTCGGCGGGGTTGTCGCGTGACCATCGTCGAAAAACTCCCGCAAATCATGCCCATGCTCGACTGGGAAATCGCCAAACTGATCGAACGGCATCTCGAATCGCACGGCGTGAAGGTGCTCACAAAAACGCAGGCCGAGTCGTTTCATCCCAACGGAAACGGAAAGGTCGCGTCGGTGCGGACGTCGGCCGCGACGCTCTCGGCGGAAATGGTGATCGTCGCCGTCGGTGTGAAACCGGAAGTGACCCTCGCGCGGCAGGCGGGCCTGGACATCGGCGAAACGGGCGCGATTCGCGTGGACGACCGCATGCGCACGAGCGATCCGGACATTTTCGCCGCGGGCGATTGCGTCGAGTGCGTCGGCATGCTCACGGGACGGGCGACGTACGTCCCGCTGGGTTCGACCGCCAACAAGCAGGGGCGCGTCGCGGCTGTCAATATCTGCGGCGGGGACGACCACTTCCCGGGCATCCTCGGCAGCACCATCTGCCGCGTGTTCGACTATTGCGCCGGCCGCACCGGCTTGAACGAATCCGTCGCGAGGGAACTCGGTTTCGACGTCGTCAGCGTCTTGGCGCCCGCGCCCGACCGCGAGCATTTCATGCCCGAAGCGAAGATGCTGTTCCTGAAACTCGTGGTGGATCGCAAAACGCGCCGCCTGCTCGGCGCGCAGGTGACCGGCCCGGGCGAGGGCGACAAGCGCATCCAGGTCGCCGCGATGGCCATCACCGCCGGGATGACCGTGGACCAACTCGCCAACGCCGACCTGTGTTACGCACCGTCGTACTCGTCGGCGATGGACAATATCATCACCGCCGCCAACGTCGCGCGGAACAAGCTCGACGGCATCATGGCCGGCGTTTCCCCCATCGAAGTGCATCGCATGATGCGGGAGAACACGCCGTTTACTTTCCTCGACGTTCGCACCCCCGGCGAACATGAACAACTCCGCCTGCCCCACGCGAAGCTCATCCCGCTGGGTTCCCTGCGAGGCCGGCTGGGCGAACTGCCCGCCGACGAACCGATCGTCACCTTCGGCGAACTATCCCTCCGCGGCTACGAAGCCGCGCTGATCCTCAAAACGGCGGGATTCAAAGACGTCCGAGTCATGGACGGCGGAACGGCGATGTGGCCGTTTGAAAAACTGTACGGATAAAAAACCTATCTATGCGCGGCGGGAATCCCTTCCCACTGCGTTCTTATTAAGTTTGTCGGAATATTACAATTCCTTCCCGCATTCCTGGCAGAATTTGGAATCTTCTTCGTTCAGCTTTCCGCAGGCGGGGCATTTGATCATGACGACCTTTTCCGCCTTGCCGCCGAGGTGAACGTCCGCTTCGTCGAGAACGTCCTTCACCACACCGCCGGCCATCCGGCTGAAAGGCTCGAGATCCTGCCTGGCCTTTTGAGGATTCAAAACCACACCCGAGCCGGCTATCCCAAGAGTACCAATCGCGCGGAGAATCACACCGAGAATCAAAATCCCCATCCCTCCAAACGCCCGGAACATGCTCGATTTCGCCCTGGCTTCAAAATGAGAAAAATCACCGAAATGCATCACCGCCGTGACAAACACGGACAAAAACAAAACCGCGCCAAGAATCATCAAACCCGTACCAACATAAAAGACGGCCTTCCGCTTTTCAGAAATCTTCCGCGACATGATATCTCCCTACCGAATGGAATTGTCCAACGTTATGACCCCCCTAATGATATTATTTCTCCATGCGATTGTCGAGCTTCGTATAACCAATGCGTTTTATCCCGCAAGGAAAGCGTCGGCAATGTCGAAGACTTTAGGTTTGAATTTGGGATCGCGCGTATTGCAGAGTTGAATGACGCAAAAACGCCGGCTGGGGATACGAAACAGCGCTGACTCAAAACCGGCGTTGCTCCCACCGTGGGCGAAAATTGGTTCACCTCGCCAGTTGTCGGGACAGAATTCCCCCGCATCCATTCCGAAAGCGTATTTACACAGAGTTCCATCGCGCAGTCGGCCGAACGTGTGCATGATGTCGAGAAATTGCCCCTTACCCAGACGGTTGTTATACAAATTTTGATCCCAACGAAACAAGTCTTCGACCGTTGAATAGATATTACCGTCGCCGTAAGCTGTATAGTCCCAATAGACTTTCAATTCGAATTTCCCGTCATCTTTCTTCACGTAGGCGCTCGCACGACGGGGGATAATCATTTTGGGATTATCATAAACAACCGTATCGTTCATGCCCAACGGCGCGAGTACAGCCTGAGTGAGGTATTCGGAAAATGACATCGACGTGATCTTCTCGACGATAACCGCCAGAAGAAGATACCCGGTATTGGAATATCGGCACGCCTGGCCGGGCTTGAAATCAAGCCGATCAAACGATAAAGCGTAGTGAAGCGACGAATCGCGATCGGACACATCTTCTTCGCGTCCTTCCGCTTCGATACGATCCCAGTAATCGGGCAAACCGCTGGTATGATGTACCAAGTGGTCAATCGTGATCTCATCGGCATTTGGAACGTCGGAAACAAAACGGCTGAGGGGATCGGTTAGTTGTATCAAACCTTCTTCGATCAACAGTGCAATACAGGCAGCTGTGAGTTGCTTGGATTCCGAGGCGATGTCATACGCAATTTCCGGGCCGTTGGGAATACTATGCTCCAGATTCGCCTGTCCGTACCCGCGCGTAAAAACCAACTCCCCATCCAACCCGACGCCGATCGCACAGCCGGGTGTGTCGGGCCGATTGTATTCGGCAAATAATGCATCAACCTTCGCGGCGACATCCATCATCCCAACTCCTTCATAAATTCAATCACCTGCCAGTCGAATAGATCATATTTCTGGAAGCGTCGCGTTTCGTGGAAGCCGCAGGCCTGGTACATCCGCTGGGCGGCTGCGAAGAAGGGATGGTCACCTGTGGTCACAACGGCCTTTTGAATTCCGCATTCCGCGAGTCGGCGGAGGATTTCTTCCAGTTGCCGACGGCCGAATCCGCAGCCGCGATTGGCTGGGAGAATGCAGTTCATGCCGACTTCCCCCATTGCAGGCCCGCCGCGCGGATCGAACGAGCCCATACCAATCACCCGGCCGTCGAGTATCGTAATAAACGTGCATCGGCCGACGGTTTCGGGATTCGCAAACGTCTCCCGATCCGCATTCCGCCATTTGTTTCGACACTCCTCCCGTTGAACATCGTTCACAGCCAAATCTGCAAAACACTCCGCCAACAGATGCTCAATCACACCCGGTGAGAAATCGGTGATCGGTTGAAATTTCAGCGAATTCGTCATCTATGGTCACCATACTGATATCCGGATTACTTCAAATGTTCGTAGAATTGACGAGGCGAAAGGATCGGTCGGCCTTGGAATTCATTCAGCGCTAAAAGATCCTTATCGCCTGTGACCAGGCAGTCGGCCTTTCCCGCTTCGAGCGTTCCCAGGACGGGAAGATCGTCGGCGTCGCGACATGCTTTAGCGGGAACTTTGACCGGGGTGACGAGTTCAGCATGATCGCGCAGGAATTTCATCGCTTTTCGAACATCTCCGGCAGGAGCATGAAACGTTTTTCGGGCGTGCCGTTCGAACTCGTTTAGAATATGCTCCGAGAGAATCAGCGTGCAGCCTTCCGACGAGACGCACACGTCCAGAACCGTTTCGCAAAGGCCGCGAACGAACAGGCCGGACAGCAGCACGTTGGTGTCCAGCACGACCTTCATGAGACGGCCTTGAAGACGTCTTCGTCCGTGAGGAATCCCGTCGCTTCGGCATGAGGCCGAAGCTTTTCGCGCAATTGACTCGCCTGTTCCAGCGCGAGATATTTACGCAACGATTCCCGCACCACGTCACTCGAGGAACGATGCTGCCGTTTGCAGAGTTTTTCCAGGTCCTTGCGAAGACCTTCCGGAATGCGAATCGTCATCGTCGTCATGTATTACATTGTACGACACAAACCGGAGTAAGGCAAATCGAAAACCCTTCGTAGGAGGCGTAGTTCCTTCGGCATCTACGTTACGCTCCAACCTGCCACGCGTCAAAAGGGATAGTTAAAGGCGCGAAACAAGTTATGCGCCCTACAGGGCTTACGCATCTAAATTTTCCTTGGGTGGACCGGTGAGGATTTTGAGCAGGTAATCGTGGTCCCAGCCGCAATACAGGCGT
>JAFGJE010000022.1 GCA_016929245.1 Phycisphaerae bacterium | reverse complement strand
GGAGCGAAGCAGGATGGAGCCGAAGGGATTCGAACCCTCGACCTACGCATTGCGAACGCGTCGCTCTCCCAACTGAGCTACGGCCCCAAGGGACAAATCAGTATATCGATTCTATCGGAGTTGGGAAGCAAAATCCTCGGACTTCTTTCGGCGCGCGGGTCACCAGAAAATACGCGGCATAAGGTCTTCGGGCAGAGGACTGGGCGGGGGCGGCCCGCCGCGACGGAGGCTTGTCCGAACCCGGCTGGGGGAATGACCGAACCGATGGGAAAATACCCGGGAAAAATGATACGGACTTTCAAATCCGCACCGCGCGGCGATTTCCTTGATCGTCAGATTCGAGCGGCTTAACAGCGCCAGGGACAATTGCAGCCGCATCATGCGAAACGCCCGCATGGGCGTCAGGCCGAGGGATTTTCCAAAGAGCTTGCAGAGGTGCTTTTCCGTAACCGCCGCCGCCGCGGCGATATCGGACAGGGAAATTTTCTCCCCCGGATGCGTGTCGATCACCAGTTGCATCCATTGGATCGCCCGTTGGACGGCCGCCGGTCGCGGCGTCGGCCAGGGAGAGGACGTGTCCGCTCGCGGTTGAAGGAACGTCGTCATCGCCGCCGTCATCAGCCGGGTTACGCACGCGGACGGTTTCAGGGGACTTTGCCCGCCCAGCCGCTGCAGCACACTCCGCAGGATCGGGCCGATCGCGGGATCCGGCTGGACCTGCACGATCGGCCAGCGTTCCGGCGCCGGCCAATCGGCGGGAAGAGCGTCGATGGAAAAATGCACATACGCGTGCCGCGTCCGTCGGCGGGGATCCCATGCGTAACTTTCCCGAAAGCCGGGCCTGGCGAGAATCACCGCGCCCGGTGGCGCGGGATAGTCCCTCCCGTCGCAACGGTAGACCACGTCGCCCTCGATCATCAGAACCAGTTCGTAATCCGGGAGTACCCTCTCGGATAAGGACTCGCCGGGACGATACATCACCACTCCACCATGGATATACCCCAGCTGCAGCGTGGAATCCGAAATCGCGTTGTGCGGAATCTTCGGCATCGGAATTTCACTAGTATAACCATAATTCGCTTTTTTGATTCTAAAAAAGCGAATTTTAGATATCATATTGCGACTCGGAACCATTCAGTCGCCTATCATCATGCGGTAGAATAATCGCGTTCTCTTGAAGGAGAATGTATATGACCAGTCGAGAGCGACTGATTGCGACGTTGCATCACACCCAGCCGGACCGCGTTTGCGTGGACATGGGCGCCACGGCCGTGACGGGAATTTCCGCCGGCGCTCTGCATAAGCTTCGCCGCGCGGTTCTGGGCGACGACGGCTACCGCGTGCGCGTCCACGAACCGTACCAGATGCTCGGTGCGGTGGACGACGCCCTCCGCGAAGCGCTGGGGATCGACGTAGCCGACATTCCCTCGCCGCGAACGATGTTCGGATTCGTCAACCGCGACTGGAAACCCTTCACGATGTTCGACGGTACGGAAGTGCTGGTCTCGGAGGAATTTCGCGCGCGGGAAGACGAAAACGGAAATCTGCTGATCTTCCCCGCAGGCGACACGTCCGCGCCGCCCAGCGGAAAAATGCCCCAAGGCGGATTCTACTTCGACACGATCATCCGCCAGCCGCCCATCGACGAAACCAAACTCGACCCCGCCGACAACGGCGAAGAATATCAGCCGCTTTCCGACGCTGATATTCAGTATTTCGTCGACCAGGGAAAGGCGCGGGCCCAAATGGGCGAGTATGGAGTGGTCATCGGCTTGCCCGGGACGGCGCTGGGCGATATCGCGCTGGTGCCCGCGCCGTTCCTGAAACATCCCCGCGGGATTCGCGACGTGGAGGAATGGTACGTCTCGACGGTCGCCCGGAAAGACTACGTCCATGCCGTTTTCGAGCGGCAAACCGAAATCGCCGTCGCCAACATCGCCCGGCTGGGCGCCGCCGTCGGCGATCTGGCGCAGGTGGCGTTCGTCTGCGGGACGGATTTCGGCACGCAGCGCGGGCCGTTTCTCTCCCCGAAGGCGTACCGGGAACTTTACAGCCCCTACTACAAACGCGTCAACGCCGCCGTCCACGAACATACGAACTGGAAAACGTTCAAGCATTCCTGCGGCAGCGTTTTCGAGCTGATTCCGCTGATGATCGAGGATGGGTTCGACATTCTCAATCCCGTGCAGTGCTCCGCCGCCCATATGGATCCGCGCGACCTGAAGCGCGAATTCGGCAAGGAGATCGTTTTCTGGGGCGGGGGAGTGGACACGCAAAAAACGCTGCCCTTCGGTACGCCCGATGACGTCTACCGCGAAGTGAGAGAACGGATCGAGATTTTCAACGACGGCGGGGGATTCGTGTTCAACACCATTCACAACATCCAGGCCAACTCACCCGTGGAAAATCTCCAGGCGATGTTCCGCGCCGTACGCGACAGCGCCTGATCATCAATAGCTGTCATCCTGAGCGGAGCGCAGCGGAGTCGAAGGATCTCACGGATTCGTGGACGTAAGGTCCTTCGACTCCGCTGCGCTCCGCTCAGGATGACAATATATCAGCCCTTGATCGCGCCGGCGGTCAAGCCCTTCACGAACATGCGCATCGTGAAGAAGAACAATATCACCAGCGGGATCGCGGAGATGGTGTACCCAGCCATCATCTCGCCCCACTGCTTGACGTACTCGCCCTCCAGGCGCATCAATCCCACGGGCACCGTGAGCAACTCGTCGTCGCGGAGGATCAGCAGCGGGAGCATCAGGCTGTTCCAGCTGCCGATGAACTGCATGATCGCCAGCGTCCCCATGACCGATCCGCTCATGGGGATCACGATGTTCGTGATCTGCTGGATATGTCCCGCGCCGTCGATGCGGGCCGACTCGAACAGTTCCTTGGGAATATCGTCGATAAATTGATGAAGGATGAACACGCAGACGATCTGTCCCCCGACCGCCCCGGTCAGAATCAGCGCCAAGAGGTTGTTCACCAGTCCCATGTTCTTGAGCAACTCGAAGACGATCACCAGCGAAGCCGCCGTTCCGGGAAGGAACATCGACCCGACCAGAATGTAATACAAAAACGTTCTGCCGGGAAATCGATATCGCGCCAATACGTAGGCCGTCGGGACGGCCATCGCCAGGCACAGCAGCACGGAACTGATGGATGTGACCACGGAGTTGGCGAGATAGTTGGACACCGTGGACCAGGCCTTCGCCCAGTTTTCCCAGTGCCACACCCCCATCGAATCGAACGTCCAGGGATTGTTGGTGAACTGCACGTTGTCCTTGAAGCTGACGACGACCATCAGGTACAGGGGAAGGAAAGCGCTGAGGACCACGAAAAGCAACAGGATGTGCTTGACGGTTTCTTTTTTCTTGCTGATTTTGGTCGCCATGAGACTATTTCTCCACCTTGACGTATTTCTGATAGAAAATGGTGATCGCCAGCACGATGACGAACATGACCATGCCCAGGGCGCAGGCGTATCCGTATTTCTGGTTGAAGAACGCCTCGCGGTACATATACAGTCCGGGGACCATGCCCTTATTGTCCGGGCCTCCTTCCGGACCGAGCAGCAGCAGGAAGAAATCGTATCCCGTCAGCGTGCCGATGGTCATGAAGATCAGGTTGATGCGCACCTGCGCGAGAATCAGGGGCAGCTCGATCTTGAAGAGCTTTCCGACGGATCCGACGCCGTCGAGTTCGGCGGCCTCGTACACGTCGGAGGAAATGCCCTGCAGACCCGCCAGATAAATCAGCACGCCGATGGTTCCCACCCACGGGAAGCCCCAGAAAATCACCGCCGGGATGATCAGGTTCGTGTTTCCCAGCCAGGCGGGCGTGCCCTCGCCAAAGGCCCTTGTCGGTTCCGTCCAGATCATGGTCAGCAGCACAAAGGCGGAAAAGACCGCCAGGGAAAGTCCGCCGATCCACTTCAGAATCGCCGGGCCGACAAATCCCTTGGATAAAAACGTCCCCAGCAGCCCCGCGGCGAGGATCAGCAACAGCGGACGAACCGACGTCAGGAGGGGCTCCGACGGACGACCCTTCAGGAAGTTCACCTCTCCGCCGGCGACGAGAAACGTCGCCGCCGCCAGCATCGCCAGCCAGACCCATCGTCGTCGGAGATTCTTCCATCCGGGAATCATGCTCAGGACCATCAGGCCGAACATCCCCAGCCCCCAGGTGTTCCCGAACACCGGCGCCAGGACGTTGTCGCGGACGGGGATCAGCGTATCGGCCAGCGCGGGCATGGCGGTGTCCATCTGATGAAGCAGCGCCATCATCCCCGTGTTCTGGAGAACGCTGTTGAGAATGCCCGCCGTGGGATCGAAAAAGCTCTTCCAGATCAGAAGCGTGACGATGGAGGGCACGACCATGGGTATGACCAACAGCACCCGGTAGAAGTATTGCCACTTTTCGCTTCGCAGTCGGTGCAGCACGACGGCGGCGAAGATGCACGGCCACATCTTGAACAGATTCGCGGCCAGAAGGATTCCGATGAGTTTGAACGTGTTCCAGAACAGCGGTTCGT
>JAFGJE010000239.1 GCA_016929245.1 Phycisphaerae bacterium | reverse complement strand
CTCGCGGTTTCATGCGACGGGCATGGAGCGAGATTCCGTACGTGACATCAAAACACGAAAGGAGCCGATGATGTCAGGAAAAAAACTCATCTGTACGCTGGGGATCCTCTTGCTGACGCTGATGTTCAACACGACCGCCTTCGGCTGGGGTGGGCCGAGTCACTCGGCCTTGACGACGATCACCTTCGACGACCCGGTCGTCGCGCCGCTGCTGTCGTTGAAGGACGCGGGCACGGATTTAAGCGCGATCGAAAACTTTATCGGCGAACCGGGGGATTACCAGAACGGCCAATGGACCAACATCGACGCCCGGGCCTATATCGACACGGGCGTGTCCCCCAACGGCCTGGATTGGCAGGGGCTGGATGAAACCACGCGGCTGAAGTACATGACGCACAATGTCGCGGACGTGGCTGTGCCGGTGGGCCACGCGCCTGCCTGTTACAATCCCGGCGGATACACCAACACCGTCGGCGAGGCGGTTTTAGAAGCGCAGGTTTCCTTGTGGTTCACCTACCCCAACGTGTACGGAACCTGCAACTTCACGAACAGCAAGACGGGACATTCGTACAGTTATACGGGAACGTACGACGAGATTATCAACACCCACTACAACGCCTGCCGGGATAACATGACCTGGTACAAGAGCACGCCGACGTTTTTGGGAATTCACAGCGTCGACGACAATCGGGACGCCGGCTGGAACGGCACGAAACTCGCCCTGCTGCTCCAGCGCATGGTGCTGGTGGATTACTTCCTGGCGAAGCAAAGTCCCATCGCCCGCGCGAGCGGAGCGGATCGCGTCGTCTATCCCGGACAGACCGTCCATTTCAACGCCTCCAGTTCCTATGACCCCGACGAAATCATCTGGCAAAGCAACGGGACGTACTACAACCTCGGCACGGACCTGGAAACCGATCTGGAATACTATTGGGATTTCAACGGCGACGGAACCTGGGATTGGATTGACGACGATCCGTATGTGAATATGACCTATAACCAGCTTCTGGCGTTGGGTACTCCGACGAACCAGTGGGTTGATTGCGAATTCTGGCTTAAAGACAACGAAGGCAAATGGGCCTGTGATATCGACGCGATCTACCTGTCCACCGGCGGGGCGCCCGAACCGGCTTCCTTAAGCCTGCTGGCGATCGGCGGACTGGCGCTGATTCGAAGAAAACGATAATCAAAGAGTGTTGCAACGAATCTGTTTCATGTACCGGCGCGTCATGGGGAGGTTCCCGACGGAATCTCTCCATCCGCGTCGAAATGGATTGAACAGGAGACAAGAGAGGGTAAAACGGAACGACAGGATGTATCCCATGAAAATCAGAATATTTTTCACCCGTTGTGTGTTGTTCGTGAAGGTTGTACTTGGTTTGGCCGTCAGCGTGAAGGCGGGCGTCAACGGGGTCACCGGCGGCACGTATGATTTGCGCACGCCGGTGAACCACCCCCCCGCGGATACCTGGTACTACAACTCGGGCATCGCGATCCAACTGGACTCCACGACCGCCGGTCTGCTGGCCGACATTCGACGAAACGGCACGCCGTGGTACGATTACGAAGCCGGCATTGATCTGGTGATGTTCGACTCCATGTCAGGTTTGAACGGCGCGACGGCGATACCGATTTCCAGGCCGACATTGGAAACGAATCCCGAAACGGGTCAAGAGTCCCTCACCTCGGTGTATCCGATGTACGGCGGATTCGTGCCGCGGGGCGCCGCCGTCGCCGGCGACCAGCTGCATTCCCACGCCGGCACGGGATTCGGAATGAAGATGGTCGGCTTCTATCCCGCCGTGTCCGGCGATGATTGGCCTTCCTTCCGACCCGGTGATTGCGTCTTTCGGCTGGAACTTCAGCAATTCACCTACGACGGAAACCAGTTTACCGCCGGCGATCCGGTGCGGATGTCCGCCGACGGACTGCGCGTCGGCGAGACGGACTGGTATATCGACATGCCCGGTTTTTCACCGGCGATCCCCGACGGCGAAGACCTGCTGTTTCCCGTGCTTTGTACCAACGGTGACAACGGTGTGGCCCGGTTTGAGCACGGAGTCGACGGCTGGCAGCCCGTGTCCTTTGTGCCGGTAACGTCCGACGGTTCCGAAGCGAGCCTGATACGCGACGTCGACGGTTCGCTGTTGTTCAGCCGTCGCAACGGCACGTCGTACCAGTTGTGGCGGTCGACCGACGGCGGCGATTCCTGGAACCTTCAGTTCGACGCCGGCGAGCGTTTGGCGACCCCGGTCATTCTCAGCCGGGCCGCCGACGGCACGCCGTATTTCAGCGGGAATCCCGCCGACACGGGCCAGCCGGCTCGCAACACCCTGGAAATCACGCCGGTCAATCTGGACCGCGACGGGTTGTGCGAGCCGTTGACCATTCTTGACGGATATGCCGCCTACGGCGCCTCGCCCGACAGCGGCGATCCGGACTCCAACCCCGACGGCTGGTATATCGATCACGGTTACGGAAACACCGTTCGGCTGGCGGACGGCCAATGGCATGGGGTGTTCGTCCACCGCGTGCTCGCCCAGGCGGAGCAGGACGGAGAACCGGCGACTCCTTACACGGGCCTGTATATGGAAGAGGTGTTCTCGACCGGACCACAGGTTCCACTGTGGACCTTCGTCGCGCCCGAACCGGCAAGTCTCAGCCTGCTGGCCGTCGGCGGACCGGCGCTGCTGAGACGGAAAAGAAGGTGAGAAAACCGTATCGACGGAAAGGAATACGCGAGATTCGCGTGAATCCTTACGCACGCGAACCCAGGCATAGGAAGTAAGGTTTCTTTTCTGTTCCGAAGGGAAAGGGATGGGACGGTGTGACGCGCCGTTCCATCCCACCCGGGTGGAATGTCCTTCCCTCAGGGATGGGCATGTTTTTTACCGGGAAAGACATGCTCAATCCTGTGGAAAGAGCATGCCGTCCGTAAGTATTCTGTAAACGAAGTAGCAGAATTATTTCCATAAACCGCATGAATCTCCTATCATGTATCCACAACTGAGTTAGTGAGATTCCCGACGGATCGGCCTGGATGGGACGGCAGCGGCCACGGGCGGTTCCGGGGGATTTCACCGGAGAAGAGATCATGCGAAGTCGCGTCTGGTTCGCGTTGGCGTTGATGTTTCTGGTACACGGAGTTTCACGGGGTGAGGATTGGCCGATGTGGGGACACGACCCCGCCCGGAGCGGCCGGACGGCGATGAAACTCCCGGAAATCCTTCACCCTCAATGGATTCGCAGGCTCCCTGCGCCGCGACGGGCCTGGATCAAACAACTGGACGACAGGGACAAGCTCGAATTCGACCTGTCCTATTCTCCGATCGTCATGGACAATATCGTTTTCGTTCCGTCGATGAACTCCGACAGTCTGACGGCCTACGACCTGGACAGCGGGAAGGAAAAGTGGCGATTCTACGCCGACGGGCCCGTTCGTGTGGCGCCGGCGGCGGGGAACGGAAAGGTGTACTTCGTGTCCGACGACGGGCGCATGTATTGTCTCGACGCCGAGACGGGCAAGGAGCGTTGGCGGTTCGACGCCAAGCCGACCGATCATAAAGTGCTGGGGAACGGCCGCGTCATCAGCATGTGGCCGGCGCGGGGCGGACCGGTGTTGTATGAGGGAAAAATCTACTTCGCCGCGGGGGTGTGGCCTTACCTGGGAACGTTCGTCTTCGCGCTTGACGCGGAAACGGGCAAGCAAATCTGGGCCAACACCGGGCATTCCACCGACTGGCAGTCTCAACCTCACGGCGGGGCGTTTGCCTTCGCCGGGGTTTCGCCCCAGGGATACCTGGCGGTAGGGGGGGATCGGTTGGTCGTATCGGGCGGCAGAGCTTTACCGGCGATGTTCGATCGTCGCGACGGAACGCTGCTGCTTTCGTCCGTTGACGGGAAAGAGGTCGGCGGGTATCGCGTCCGGATTGACGGGAATTATTGCTATAACCACGGGTTGCGGTTTCGTCTTTCCGACGGGCAGCGAGACGGCGACGGCAGCATTGTCGATAAAACGCTGCTTGCCCGCGTGAATTCGCTGCGGAAGCAATTCGACGGCGACGTGTTCGAGTACGCCGCGGCGGGGGGGCGGTTGCTTGTGGTCACGCACAAGGGAACGATCTATTGTTTCGGCCCTGATAAAAGGAAAGTCAAGAAGTACGCCTACAGACTCGCCAAGCCATCCGTGCGGTCGGACGCCGCGGGAGATCGAGCGAAGGACATTCTTACAAAAAGCGGCCTACGTGAGGGATATGCCCTGTGCCTGGGAGTCGGCGACGGTAGTTTGATGGAGCAACTTTCCGCCGGGAGCAAACTGCATATCGTCGGAATCGACGCGGATCCAAAACGGATCGACGCCCTGCGGAGGCGCTTCGATGACGCGGGACTGTACGGCCGACGGATCGCGCTGATTCCGGGAACTCCGGGAGAATCGCATTATCCGAAATACATTTCCTCGCTGGTGGTCCTGGAAGACCCATCGGTGCTGACGGACAAACCGGACGCCGCGCTTTTGGAAACGGTGTACGATCTTCTGCGGCCTTACAACGGCAGGGCGTTTTTGAAGATCACCCCGGGCACGCGGGAAGCGTTCGCCGAGGCGCTGAAGGAATTCACCCCCGTTAACGGCCTGGCCGAGGAAAAGGACGGGTACGTCGTGCTGTCGCGCACCGGGCCTTTGCCCGACACCGGACAGTGGACGCATCAATACGCCGACTCGGCCAATACCGTCATTTCGCATGACGATCTCGTGCGACCGCCGTTCGGGCCGATCTGGTTCGGGGGCATCAGCAACGAACACGTCCTTCCGCGGCACGCGTTAGGACCTCGTCCCCAGGTCGCCGGCGGACGGCTGGTGATTCTCGGCGTGGAGACCATCAGCGCCCGCTGCGTGTTTACCGGGCGCGAACTGTGGGTGCGCGAGTTTGCCGGCGTCGGACATCCGTTTACCGACATGAACCTGGAGCGGGACTGGCGCCGGGGGAAATCGGTCTACATGGTCTGCCAGCCGGGCGCCGCGTATATCGGCAGTCCGTACGTCACACTGCCCGACGACGTGTACCTGCGATACAAGGGGTGCGTGTATCGTCTGGATCCGGAAACGGGCAAAACCAGGAACCAGTGGAAACTTCCGGCGCGTCCCGACAGGGACAAAGGCCCGGACTGGGGACACATCAGCGTGTGCGGCGACGTTCTCATCACCACGACGAATCCGCACATCTGGCGAGGCGGCGCTCTGGGCGCCGCCAACGACGACCGTTGGGACGGCAGCTCCAGCGAGCGGCTGATCGCCATGGATCGAAATACGGGCAAGGTGCTCTGGACCCGCGACGCCCAGATCGGATTTCGCCACATGGCGATCACCTCGGGCGACGGAAAGGTGTTTATCAATGATCTGCTGTCCGAAAAAGCGCTGGATCTGGCCAAGCGACGCGGAACGGACGTGACGAAAAAACCGCGTCTTTACGCGCTGGATCTTCAGACGGGGGAAGTCCTCTGGACCGTCGAGAGCGACGTGTTCGGCACGTTCCTCGGATACAACAAGCGGCACGATATCCTCATCGAGGGCGGTTCGCGGGACACCCGCCGGCCTCTCGAGGACGAACCCGGCGTGCTGATCGCCCGTCGAGGCAAGGACGGCGAGATTCTCTGGCGGCACAACGGAGACGGGTTGCAGGGACCGATGATTCAGCACGACGAGATGTTGATCTCCGGCCGGCCCGGTTCCGCGATCCGAATCCCCGACGGAAAAACCCAGCAACGGGAACACCCCATCACCGGGCGCGAGATCGACTGGTCGTACTGGAAGGCGTACGGCTGCGGAATGTCCAACGCCGGCACGCACCTGATCCTGTTTCGTTCCGGAGCGGCGGGATTCGCGGATATGGAAAACGGCGTGGGAACGAGTAACCTGGGCGGCGCCAAATCCGGCTGCACCGCCAGTTTGATCCCCGCCGACGGCATCTTGAACGCCCCGGACTACACTCGCACCTGCACATGCTCGTATCAGAACCAAACCTCCCAGGGATTGATCCACATGCCGGAAATGGAGATGTGGACCTTAAACGAACCCCTCGGCCGGGTGGATGGGCCCATCGTTCGCATGGGCGTAAACCTGGGCGCTCCGGGGGATCGCATGCACAACGGAACGCTCTGGACGCCGTTTCCCCGCTCCGGCGCTCCGGGGTTGGCGCAGTGGGTGGTGCTCAACAGCGTGGACTATAAAGACGTTCCGGTGCGTGTCGTCTCCACCGCCGCCGACCGACCGTCGGGATTCGATCGAAACAACACTCCGGAGAACACACTCGACGGAAATCCTTCCACGTCCTGGGAAGTCCAAAGCGACCACAAGGGGCGGTTCAACGCCTGGATTCGCTATGAACTGAACGATCCGGTTGCGCTCAAGCAGATGCGAATCGCCTGGAGCGGCCCGAAGGCGACGCGACTTCGGATCGAAACCAGCCTGGATGACAAGAAATGGACCACCGCCGCGGAGCACACGGGCACCGGCCGCGGCAAGAAGCTGGACGTGGTTCGGTTTGATCCCGTGCGGGCGAAGTTTATTCGCGTGTCGCTTGGGGAGCACGGCGACATGGAAGTGGACGACAAAAAGCAACGGGTCGCCAAAACGGCGAGGATTTCGCGGGTGCGCATCGGGACGCTGCCGTTCCCGGACGCCTACGGTTTTTACATGCCGAAGGATGTCTTTCGCCGTCATTCACTGTTCGTGGACGCTTCGGAAGGATTGAACTGGGTTTCCGCTTCCGGCGTGCGGGGGATCCGCTATTTCGAATTGCCTGGAGTCCAGGGGAACAACCAGCCGTACACCGTGGATCTGCATTTCGCCGAACCCGACGAAATTAAACCGTCGCAGCGAGTGTTCGATATTTCCATCCAAGGAAAATCCGTGGCGAAGGAATTCGACATCGTCCGCGAGGCCGGCGGACCGAACCGCGCGATCGTCCGCTCATTTCCGAACATCCCCATCGGCGAATCGCTGCGGATTGAACTGACACCCGCGGCAGGATCGAAATATCCGCCGGTGCTGTGCGGTGTGGAATTAAGGAAGGAACCATGACGTTTCCGGGTGACGTATCTTTCCGTAAGGCTACCGGGGTAACCTGCACGCTCTTGGTTATATTCGGCGTTGCGCGGGAATTGTCCGCCTGCGCCGTGCCGGTATTTCGATACGCCCTGGAGCGAGACACGTGGCATCCGGCGCCGTATTCGGTGTTCCTGTTTCACCGAGGGGAACTGACTCCCGACGGGCAAATGGCGAAGCGGATTCTCGAACAAGCCGCCAAACAGGACGCGGGCGTTCCGGCGAATATATTGTTTCAGGCGGTGGACGCGGAATCCCCTGTCCCCGAACGTCTTGAACCGTTATGGGATAGGGTCAAGAACCAGTCGCTTCCCCGACTGGTGGTTTGTTCGCCCGGGAATCTCCGTCCTTTGTGGACGGCCGAAGTGACGGAAGCGGCGGCGAGGATGCTGCTGGATTCCCCCGCGCGGCGGGAGATTCAGCGCGACCTTGCCCGGGGCGACGCGGGGATTTGGGTGTGGATCGAAAGCGGCGACGCCGAAAAAGACGCCGCCGCGGAAAAGGTGCTCCGACAGGAGTCGGATGATTTCGCCGAAACATTTCGTTTTCCCCCCGAAGCCGTCGAAGCGATGAAACTTGCTTCCGTCGCCGACGCCCGAATTTCCTTTTCCCAGGTTCGGATTCGTCGCGACGATCCCACGGAAGGTGTGTTGAAAACCATGCTGCTGGCGACGGAACCGGATTTGGCGGGTTTGTCCGAACCGATGGCGTTTCTCGTGTTCGGTCGAGGCCGCACGCTCTGGGCGCTGGTCGGAAAGGGGATTTCGCCGAAAAACGTTCGTGTCGCGTGCGCCTATATCACGGGCGATTGCTCCTGCGAGGTTAAAGCGAACAATCCCGGCCTGGATTTGCTGTTCCGGGCGGATTGGTATAAGATTCTCGCGGGCGTCGCGCCCGAGCCGTTTGCCCCAGACGAACCCACCGACGGTGAAACGTCCGAAATGCCCGTTTTGAAACATTCTTCAAGAACCGTCATCGTAACGGGAGTGCTTCTCGCGTTAGTGGTTCTGGTGGGTTCCCTGATTGTACGCCGCCGCGGAGCGAGAGGAGTTTGACATGCGAACCACTCGATTGCTGCTGCGCGAAATCTTCCACAGAAAGGCGATGTTTATCGCCGGTTTGCTCGCCGTCGTCCTGTCCGTGGGCGTCGCGGTGGGCTCCGTAACGCTCCTGCGCGCGTTCGACCGTCAAACGGAATCGATTCTCCAGGCCAAGCAGGACGAAGTGAAACACGCCTGGGCGCAGTACCGGGACGACGTTCGCCGGTCGATGCTGGAGTTGGGATTCAACCTCCTGATCGTTCACAAGGATCAGACTCTCTCCACGCCGGACGAGGAAACCCGTTATCTTCCCGAAGCCCACGTCGAGAAACTCCGCCGCGCGAAACTCGCGACGATCAACCACGTGCTTCCCTTTCTTCAGAAGCGAATCTGGTGGGAGGAGAAAAAACGCTGGGTGACGCTGTACGGTACCCCCGGAGAGGTGCAGATCAACAATCCCGCCAAACAGGTTCCCATGGTGCGGAGTATTCCGCCGGGCCATGCCTCGCTGGGCCGGGGAATTCACGAAAGCCTGGGATTGCACCCGGGCGACCGGTTCGTTCTGACGGGGCGCGAGTTCGTGGTCCAGGACACTCGGCCGGCGGAAGGATTTCAGGAGGACGAGCAGATTCGTGTTTCGTTGAACGAAGCCCAGCAAATGCTGAACAAACCCGGCCTGATTACCGGGTTGATGGCGATCAACTGCGTCTGTGAAGATCCCCGGGGACTGGCGAATATTCGCCGTGCGATTTCGGCGGTGCTGCCGGATACCCAGGTGCGCGAGCATAAGGGGAATATGGTGGTGCGGGCGGAGGAGCGTTCCCGGGCCGCGCGGGAAACGGAGGCGTCGCTTCAGCGGGAGCATCGCAACCGTGCCCAACTGCGCACCCGGCGCGAGGCGTTCAACGCCGTGTTGCTTCCCGCGGTGGCGGTGGTCGCCGCCGTCTGGCTGGGATTGGTGACGTGGATGAACGTGCATCACCGCCGCGGGGAAATCGCCATTCTTCGGGCGATCGGATGGACCGACGGGCGGGTGTTCGGACTGATTCTGGGCAAGGCGGTTGTAACGGGCGTTCTGGGCGGAGGGCTGGGCTACGTCGGCGGACAACTCGCCCTGGCGATTCCGCTGGGATTCTCGAAAATTCAAATGTTTGAAATTCGGTTGATCCTTGCGAGTCTTCTCGGCGCGATCGTTTTGGCGGTGCTTGCCAGTTGGTTGCCCGCGTTGCACGCGTCGCGCATGGACCCCGCCGTCGTGTTACAGCAGGAATAACATCATGGTTCTTCAGGTTCGACAGATCGGTAAAACGTATCGCGGTTCCGGTAAAGCCGTCCGGGCGCTGGAGAGGGTTTCCCTGGACGTAGCCGCGGGTGAACTACTCGTTGTGCAGGGTCCCAGCGGGAGCGGGAAATCGACGCTGCTGCTTTGCTGCGGCGCCCTGCTCGCGCCGGACGACGGTGAAATTCTCGTGGAAGGACTTTCCCCCTACACCTTGAACCGTCGTCGTCGGGCGGCCTTTCGGGCCCAGAAGGTGGGATTCGTGTTTCAGCAGTTTCACCTGATTCCCTACCTGGACGTTCTGGACAACGTGCTGGCTGCCGCTGTCGAGCGAAACTCCGCCTCCCGCGAACGTGCGATGCACCTGCTGGAGCGTTTCGGCATGGGGGATCGGCTGGGGCATGTTCCCGGGGAATTGAGCGTCGGTCAGCGGCAGCGCGTCGCGCTGTGTCGGGCGCTGCTGAACGATCCGCCGCTGCTCCTCGCCGATGAACCGACCGGAAACCTGGACACGGACAACGCCCGCGTGGTGCTACGGGCGCTGCGGGACTACGCCGAGAGCGGAAAGGCGGTGCTCCTGGTCACGCACGAGGAAAAGGCCTTGTCCCTGGCGCATCGCACGTTGCAACTGAAACAGGGGAGGCTGGTATATCCGTAATCCTGTAAGGAGTTGATTAATTGCGCGGTATTATGAATAAACGGTTTGGTTTCCTGGTTCTCGTGGTCGCGTTGGTCGCGGCGAGTTTTTTCGCCTGGTGGCGATGGGATTCTTCCGAGGAGGAGCTGCTCCTTCTGTGCGGAGCGGGATTGCGTCCGGCGGTTCACGAAATCGCGGAACAGTTCACCGCGCGAACCGGCGTGAAGGTTCGCGTGGATTACAACGCCAGCAATCTGCTGTTGGGGCGAATTCAGGTCGGCCGGGAAGGTGACCTGTTCCTCCCCGGAGAGGAACACTACGTGCAACTGGCGGCCAGGGACGGCTTGATCCACGAGAGTCATCCCGCGGCGGTCTTCGTTCCGGTGATCCTGGTCGGGCGGGGGAATCCCAAACGGATCCGCGCGTTGTCGGACCTGGCGCGGGACAACATTCGGCTGGGACTGGCCGACGCTCGCACGGCGGCTGTCGGACGCGTCGCGAGACAAATCCTGGAGAAAAACGCCGTCTCTCCCGACGCGATCCGAAAGAATCTTATCTACGAAAGCGTGACCGTCCCCGAGCTGGCGGCCTCGGTCGACCTGGGGCACATCGACGCGGCTATCGTCTGGGCGCCCGTGGCGATGCGGTTTTCCAACACCGAAATCGTCGCCATTCCGCCGGAGCAAAATATCCTCGCAACCGTGCCGATTTCCGTGCTATCCTTCTCAAAACAGAAAGCGTCAGCCCGCGCGTTGGTTGAATATGTGTTGTCGGACGCGGGGCAAGCTGTGTTTCGGAAATACGGGTTTGATACGCCCGGCAATAGAAAGGATTCGGTAGATGAAGAACGTTAAGATTTGGATCGGCGTCGTGGTGCTTCTCGTCGCGGTCGTCTCGCTGATTTGGTACTTGCAACAAAACAAGTCGGACGAGAACAAGGACGCCGTCTCGCAGGCGACCCCGTATCAGAAGGAGAGTCGATTCTCGACCATCCAGTCGGATCGGGAGATATTCATTCACTGTAGTAACTCCATGCGTTTGGCGATGGAGGAGATCGCCGGGGAATTCCAGCGGCGCAACAAAATCGCCGTGGTCTTTAATTACGGCGGCGGTTCCGAACTTTTCCCGCAGGTGATATTGGCGAAGCGGGGCGACCTGTTCCTCTGCCACGATCCCTACGAAAGCAAAATCAAGGAAAAGGATCTCCTGGTGGATTCCATCACCATCGGACACTTAAAACCCGTCATCCTCGTTCCGAAGGGAAATCCCAAGGGAATCAAGGGTCTTTCGGACCTGGGACAACCGAACCTGCGCGTCGCTTCCGTCGATCCTCGGTACGCGACGGCGGGGAAGATGGTCCATGCCGTGCTCGACAAGGAATCCTGGGGTAAAGCGGTCAAGGACAATATCGTCCTCGAAACGCGCGGACACAGCGACGCCGCCAATGCGCTGCTGACCGGGCATGTGGACGCGGCCGTCGTCTGGAGCTTCCTGGGAGCGATGTACGCCGATCGCCTGGACGTGGTGGATTGTAACGTGGAATTTCCCCAAAAAATCCGCGTGACTTTATGCCGGCTCAAAAGCGCCGCGAATCCCGACGATGCGGTGGAGATGATGAAATTCACCGAATCGGATTACGCGAAGAACATCTGGACGAAATATGGGTATCGAGCGTCGAAACAGGATTAGTCGGCTTGGTGTGTGGAATATCGTTTCCGCCGTCGTGCTGGCGTTGTTTATCGGTTCGCTGGTGCTGCTGGTGGTGTCGATGGTTCTCTACGTGGACGGCAGGGAATTCGCGGCTGTGTTTCGCAATCCCG
>JAFGJE010000021.1 GCA_016929245.1 Phycisphaerae bacterium | reverse complement strand
TTCACGTTCGCCGACAACGTCGCGAAGCTGTATCTCAACGGTGTGGAACTGACCACCGGCGCCGGCACGCTGGACGCCGTGACGGACAACACGGTCGACACGCTGTACGGCAGCGTCGAACCGGTGATGCTGGGAACCCGCGCGGACTTACGGGCCTACTCCAGCGGCGACTATTACGACGGCGACCTGGACGAAGTGGCGATCTGGAATTCGGTGCTGTCCGCGGACGAAATCGCCTGGCTGTACGACAACAGTCTGAACTCCATCCCCGAACCGGCGACGCTAAGCCTGCTGGTGCTGGGTGGTGCGGGCGTGATTCTTCGCGGGAAATAAGGTATTTGCGAAACGAATGATATAATAGGAACATGGGCGGGGATGATCCATCGGGATTATCCCCCGCCCATGATGAAACCTTCTCGCCAAGAGATGAAGAATGATGCGTCGGATTCACCCAACCCAGCAAAAGGCCTTCACACTGATCGAGCTTTTGGTCGTGATCGCCATCATCTCCCTGCTGGTGTCGATTCTCGTGCCGTCGTTGCGGCAGGCGAAGGAACTCGCGCGGGAAGTGACCTGCCTCTCCAACGCCCGGAACATCGGCGTGGTTTTGCAGTTTTACGCGCAGGACTACGACAACACCTTCCCGATTCCGTATAATCCGTCGCATTCCCGCAATGCGTATCACTCCTGGCCCGTGGCGTTGGGGGTGTATATCGCGGATGAATCTTCGATCGATCCCGACGTGTCCATGACCGTGAAGAATCAACCCGAAATGGTCGCCGAATCCTTCCAGTGTCCCACACTGCTCCAGATACATCCCACATCGGGAAACACCTACGTCATGAACGACCGTGACGACGCGGAGAATTCGTTTCATGACGGACTGGATGTGGAGATGGTCAAAGACCCGTACTGCCGGATCGTCGTGGGCGAAGGAGCCTGCACGACGGGCGGTTGGTTTTCCGACCAGTTCTGGAGTATCAGTACTCTGGGGTTTTATCATCATGAAGGCCAAGTCGTCGGTACGATCGATGTGGGCGGGAATTCCCACGAGCAAACCGATGGCCGAGGCACGCTGCTGATGGTGGATGGTTCGGTGTTTACCGCCATACCGGACGACATTAATACCGCCTATTTTGTCAAGCCCTACAGCAAATAAAAAACATTATTCATGCGGAATGGTTCTGTTTCCACAACGTGATTTCATAATTGAAAGTAGCCACGGGCGCAAGCCCGTGGTGTATGTGGCGTTTAGTATTTGAAGTCCCGGAGGGACGATTGAATTGTCCCTCAATCGCCCCGGTGGGGCTCTTGAATAATTGTCGTATTCTATCCACGGGCTTGCGCCCGTGGCTATTTTCAGAAAGAGGATACTTCTTTTCATGCGAAACTCTAAATCGATATCATTTATCTATCTTGTCCTCCTTTTCGTGTTGGCTTGTCCGTTCCGCGCGATTGGCGAGGAGGTGTATTGCTGGGAGGATTATTCCACGCCGATGATTTCCCCCGTGGGCCGGGAAGTGGACTTCCTGTGGTGTCGCGGGAACGGTTTCCTTTGCGATGAGAACCTTCAACAGCGAATCGAACACAGCCCCGCGCCGGACGGGAAGGGATTTTCGGGAAACTGGATTCTCGAACGGAAGAAATCCACCGACAAGGACGCCGGCGGCTGGGCTTCGCTGCGACTTCCCTTCCCGGATCAACTCTGGGGTAAGACGCTGGGCGTGCGATTCGAGTTCGTCGCGACCGAGCCGACGCGGCTGGATGTCTGGTCCTTGCGGGGCGCGAGGAAATTCTGGGGATATCCCAAACTTCAACTGAACCAACATCCGTATGACATTCCCGCCGGCCGCGGCACGCTCGTGGTGCGATGGAAAGACATGCACGTCAATCCGCGGGACGTCGGCGCCGTCGCGATCCATCGAAACGGAAAACCCGGCACGCTGGGGATCGTGAAAATCGATCTGCTGCTTGGCGATAAGAAATTGGGCGAAACCCTTCAGGCTGAGAAGCTCAAGCGGAAGGACACGCTGCGTCGGACAATGTTGCAATGGCTCGCCCGGCGGGGTGTGGATTTGCATTCCTTGTTGAGTTCGGCGGATCCGGATGAATTGGAGCGCCTCGCGTGGATCGGTGTGCACCTTCTCGCCCAGGAGGAGCAGATAGAGAACATCGGCGCGTTGGCGGCGTGCAACAACGTTCCTTTCCCGCGGGAGAAGCTGGAATCCCGCCGGGCGGCGCTGCGGAAGCGGTTGACGGCCGGGCAGGACGTTTCGCCTGACGTGGATACCTTGCAGGCGGATTTGGATCGCGAGATCGACGCGGTCTTCAAACGCATCCCACTCGACAAGCGTCGCTGGTATATCCGGGAGGATCGGTTTTATCGTCCCGACGGCAGGGCGTTTCGCATGTTCGGGCCGTTCTTTTTCCGGTCGATGTATCGCCCGGAAACCGGCGCGACGTGGCGCGAGTGGGACCTGCGCTATCTGGCGGGGATGGGGTGCAACGGCCTGCGTTTATGCGTGGTCTGGAAGCGACTCGAACCGCGACGCGGGAAATTCGACGCCGCGTATCTCAACATGCTCCGCGACATCTGCCGGCGGGCGGAGCGGTACGGCCTGGCGGTGAGTTTCGATCTGCACTGGCCTTACCCGGACTGGTTCCGCGCGGGAAATCCACCGATTTCCAATCCGCCCCAGCACGGCCCGTATCATTGGCCCGAAGCGCTGATCGACTCCTGGGGACGCATCGCCGAAGCGTTCGCCGACCGGCCGAATATCCTCGCGTGGGAGGTTCCCACGAACGAACCGTCCATCGCGAGTTTCGAGAAGGGATTGACGCGTTATCCTTCAGACCTGGTCGCCTGGAACGAATTCCTCCGCGAGAAATACAAAATCCGCGAACAACTTCACGCCGCCTGGTCCGCGGCGGGGAAGCAGTACGGCCTGGCGGACGACGAGAACTGGGAAAACCATTCCATCCGTCCCCTGGGGTACGAGGGTTTTTCGAAAACGGAAGACATGCGCACGGCCTACGCGCACAATCCGCGATTATGGGATCATCTGCAATTTTGCGCCGCCCGGCAGGAGATGGTCACCGGCGGAATCATTCGCGCGATCCGCAAGTCCGTTCCCGAGGCAGTGGGCATGATGCAGCACACCATGGGCGACATGTGGGACCGCACGCCGGTGAAGATCGACTACCACGCGATCCAGACTCTCCACGACACGAACGTGCAGCCGGGCACGCATTACGGTGTGGGGAATTTCCAGTCGCGCAAGGCGGCGTCGCTTTCATTGGCGTCGTATGATTCCGAACACCAGATGGAAAACAACATCGGCGGTGTGCGACGGCACGTCCGCCGGGGACTGGGCTTCTGTCCCTTCGCGTTTCACGCGCGCGGCGGCGGCGGGATGCTCTTCGCGGACGACACCTGGATGCTCAAACCTTCCGTGGCGCACCTGCCCGTTAGCGCGAAATGGATTCGCACCTATTGGCCTCCGAAGGACGACCGGCAGCGTGCGGCGGTGATTACCAACACGCGCTTAGAAGCCACCACCGGCCGACGCGTCGACGGGGTGATTCGCATCCTCGAACAGCGGCACGGGCTGAAGGTGGATGTGTTCGAAGGCCTGCGAGTGGTGCGCGATCCGGAATTGCTGGAAGGGCACATCCTGGCGGTGACATGCAGTTCGTACATGGATCGCGATCTGCTTGCGGTGCTGGACGAGAAATTCAAAGGCCGGGTCTTGCTCTTCGGGCGACTCGACGTGGACGCCCACGCCGCGCCCGTTCTCGGTGAGGCGCTTACGAGGCGCGGAATTTTCGTCCAGCGGGGGAATCTCCAACCCTTCGACGATCAAGCCCTGGGCCGACTCGACCTGACCGGAACGTGGGATTGGTTGTGGGCCGGGAAAAACGATGCGGTTCCCCCGAAGCGCGTTACAACCCCGCGGGGAAAATGGGAAACAATGAACGTCCCCGGAAAGTGGGGCGAAACGGGCTTGCAGGGATCGCTGCATTATCGTCTCGGCGACGCTTGGTATCGCAAGCGCGTGGACATTCCCGCCGGCTGGAAAGGCCGTTCGCTGCAACTGAATATCGGCGCGATCGACGATTTCGACTGGACCTATTTCAACGGAGTGCGGATCGGGAAGATGACAGCCGCCGACCGCCAGGACCACTGGCTGGCGCCGCGGTCGTACGCGATCCCGTCGAAGCGGGTTCGCTTCGGCAAGCCGAACGAACTGCTGATCCGCGTGCGGAACACGAACGTCGACGGCGGAATTTACAAATCGCCCGTGGAAATCGTCAGTTCCTCTTCCGCGAACGTGCAATGGATGGACGGGAGCGGGACGATGGACATCCGACTCGGTAGTTCTCCGACGAAACTGACGGCGGAGGATTTGAAAGCGTCCGCGAAGATTCTCGCGCGGTTGCTCCTGGGAAAAAACCGGCAGGCCCTTGCCATGGTCCGCGACGGTAAATGGTTCTGGTACGCGGCCGCCGAACCGTCAGCCGATTCGGAAGCGGATCGCAAAGCCGTATCCGCCATCCTCCCGGTTCATTCCTCCCCTTCTTCGCGATAGACCACCAGCGCCTTGGCGTAGGTTTGCCCCTGGGACAGTTGCACGGTATGCGGAATGTTTTTGGACAGGTACGCGGTGTCGCCCGGTTCGAGGCCGCGGGGATTGGCCATGTCGAAGACGTGAAATTCCACCTTGCCTTCCAGCAGCAGGAAGAATTCATCCGTCGGGTGCATCATCAGCCCGCGCTGCTTTTTGCAGGTATGATACTCGATCAGGAACGGGCTCATCGTTCGATCCAGCTTGCCGTGCGCGAGCGAGAAATACTTCATGCCGTGACGCTCGGACTGGTCGCGGGTGATTTCCTCGCCCTCGGACATGCTCCCGAAGAGCACCTGCGGCGAGACGACGTTCGGCTGAAACAAATCCGCCATGCCCAACCCGACCGCCGAGGCGACCTTGTTCAGCGCGTTGAGGGACGGGGTGACGCGGAAATTCTCCAGCCGCGAGATGAATCCCTTGCTCAGGTCCGCCTTGGCGGCGACCTGCTCAATCGTCATCTTCTGCCGCAGCCGGGCTTGCTTGATCGTCTGCGATATGTGAAGCATGTCCATACAAACACTCCCAAATTCCGGGAAGCGACCCATCACCCGCCGGATTCCCCGCTCAGACGGTGGGACTCCGGATTCACCACGCCGCGAGAAATACTACAGAAAGCGTATTTCACCACAGTTTCCCAAAAAAATCCGTGAGAAAATGGAAAAAACGGTGGATTGGTGTTTACATTATATATTTGTATTGGTATACTTTCAAGTAAACATTTTTGAATGGTTTTGGATTACGAAAGGTTTTCCATGTTCATCATTTCTCATCGAGGATGCCGTAACCGCTGGTGCGAGAACACGCTGGGGGCGTTTGACGACGCGATCCGCTTCTCCGAGGCGAACCCGAAGCTTCGGGGGATCGAACTGGACGTGCAACTGACCGCCGACGGCGAGGCGGTGCTGCTGCACAACCCTTCCCTCTGGGTCGCCGACGGACAGGAGTGGGTGCTGTCCCGAACGACGCACGCGAAGCTGACCGAATATACCGATAAGTGCGACGATCCGCTGGGGCGCATCTGCCCGCGGTTGGAGGACGTTCTGAAATTCGTCGACCATCGCACACCGTTGTTTTGCGAGATCAAGGCCTACGACTACGACTTCGCGACGATGGCGGACATTCTACGTCGCCTGATGGAAGCGTATCGCCCAGCCGGGGATATCATTTTGAATTCGTTTTCCATCCCCATGATGGAACAAATTATGAAAACCTGTGACATGGAGGGCGTGAAATTCGCCCTGGTGTTTAGTTCCATCGACGCGATTACCCGGGCGCAGTCGCTGATGGAACGGCTGGATTATCTTCATCCCCATTACGATCTGCTGGGAAGCGACACCGAAACCTTCCGCGCGCCGGGCAAACCCCTCAACATCTGGACCGTCAATCGCGAGGACATCCTGAAGCGCATCGTCGGCCTGGAGATCGCGGACCTGGTGGAAGGCGTCATGACGGATGACGTTTCCCTCGTGCGATATTTGTAAAAGGCCTTTGGAACCGAATGAATCCTACCGACACGAAAATCAAATCCTTACAACAGATCCGGAATTTCCTGCTGGACATGGACGGCACGTTGTACCTTGGCGACCGGGTGCTCGCCGGTTCGCGGGAGTTTTTGAACGCGCTTCGGAGTCGCGGGAAGCGTGTTCTGCTGCTGACCAACAATTCCTCGCGAAGCGTTTCGGGATATGTCCGAAAACTCGCCGACATGGACCTTCCCGTCGCGGCGGAGGAAATTTTCACCTCCACGCTGGCGACGATTCTCCATTTACGGCGGAAGGGGAAGGAACGGCTGTTCGTTCTGGCGACGCCCGATGTGGAGCGGGAGTTTACCGACGCGGGATTCGTTTTGACGGATCAGCAGCCGGACGACGTTGTGCTGTGTTTCGACAAGACGCTGACGTACGAGAAGCTCCGGACCGCCTGCCGGCTGATTCTTCAAGGCGCGGGATTCGTGGCGAGTCATCCGGACGTCGTCTGCCCGACGGAGGATTTGCCCATCCCGGACTGCGGTTCGATGATCCAACTGATTACCACAGCCACCGGAAAAGAACCGGAGATCATCGGAAAACCTTACCAGATGATGATCGATTCAGCGTTGGCGAAACTCCAGGCGACCGCGGAGTCCACGGCCATGATCGGAGATCGATTGAACACGGATATGGAAATGGGCTTCCGCGCGGGATTGACGACGATCCTGGTGCTCACCGGCGAAGCGACCGTCCGGGACGTCGCCTCCGCGCCGCGCCGGCCTGATTACGTCGTTGAATCCGTGGCGGACCTGATCGACCAAATATGACCCTCATGCAACCCGCACGAAACAAAACGACCGACGCGTACGACGTGGTGATCGTCGGCGCCGGCGTGTGCGGGGCCGCGATCGCACGATGTCTGTCGGGGTATGACATTCGCGTCGCGGTCGTGGAAAAGTGCGCCGACGTTTCCTTCGGCGTCTCGAAGGCCAATTCCGGGATCGTGCACGCGGGGTTTCATCATCCCGCGGACATGCTCAAGACGAAGCTCGAAATTCGCGGCAATATGATGTTCGAGAAGCTCCAGCACGAGTTGAAGTTTCCCTTCGAGCGGATCGGGATTCTCGTGCTGGCGTTTTCGCCGGAGGAAATGGAAGTCTGCCGACGGCTCTGCGCCCAAGGCCGGGCCAACGGCGTGCCGCGTCTGGAACTGCTCAGCGCCGAGGCGGTGCGCGGGATGGAACCGGTTCTTTCGCCGGACGTCGAAGGGGCGCTGTACGCCCCGACCGGCGGGATCGTCGAGCCGTACCGCTACGTTTTCGCGCTGATGGAGGCCGCCCAAGGCAACGGCGCGACGCTGCTGTTACATTGGGAATTGGACCGCGCGGAACGAAACGGGGATGTCTGGGAACTCCGGGCCCGCGATTCGCGTCGCGTGCGGGCGCGCTGGGTCGTCAACGCGGCGGGACTGTTCGCGGATGAGGTGTCGCGTATCCTCGCGGCGGAGGAATTTCGGATCGTTCCCCGCAAGGGGGAGGAATATCTCCTGCAGCGCGGGGCGGCGGGGTATCCGAATCATGTTTTGTTTCCCGTGCCGTCGCGTCACACCAAGGGGATGCTCGTGATCCCGACGGTCGAGGGGACGATGATGGTCGGTCCGACCGCGCGGGAGATCGAGGACCGCCACGACGTTTCCACGACGGCGGAGAATTTGCGGCGCGTGTTCGACGGCGCGAAGCGGATGGTCCCGGCGATTTCCACGCGGGATATCATCACCGCGTTCGCGGGACTTCGCCCGACGCTGGAGGACCAGGATTTTTATATCGATTTGTCCCGACGCGCCCCGAATGTGGTGCAGGTCGCGGGGATTCAGTCGCCGGGACTGACGGCCTCCCCGGCGATCGCGCTGTACGTGAAGGATTTGCTCAAGGCGGGGGGATTGACGTTGACGGAAAAGGCGGACACGCGAACCGACCTTCCCGAAACGACGGCGGTGCGCCGTCTTTCGCCCGAACAGGTGGATGAACACATCCGGCGGAATCCCGCGTACGGAAATATCGTGTGTCGTTGCGAGAACGTCTCGGAGGCGGAGGTCGTCGAGGCGATCCGCAAGGGGCACACTACCCTGGACGGGATCAAGTTTTACACCCGCGCCGGGATGGGTCGCTGCCAGGGAGGATTCTGCACGTACAAAATTCTGCAAATCCTCCAACGGGAGACGAACCAGCCGATCGAGACGTTCACGAAGCGAGGTAAAGGCAGCGAGTTGATTCTCGGACGCCTGGACACATAGATATGCAGGTATGCGAATATGACATTCTGGTCGTCGGCGCCGGTGCGGCGGGGATGGCGGTGGCGCTGGCGTGTCGGCGGAGGAATCTTCGCGCGGCCGTCGTCGAACGCGAGGAAGAACCGGGGGGAATTCTGTTGCAATGCATCCACAACGGATTCGGCCTGCAGCGGTTCGGCGAGGAGCTGACCGGCCCGGAATACGCCGAACGATACCTTCGCGAAGTGGAGGGGACGGAGATCGACGTGTTTTGCGGCACGACGGCGGTGCGGCTGACCGGCGGCGACGCGTTCCGGTCGGTCGTGACGTATTCCGCGAAATACGGCGTGCGCGAATTTCGCGTCGGGGCGGTGATCCTGGCTGTCGGGTGCCGCGAGCGGAATCGCGGGAACATCGGGATTCCCGGTACGCGCCCGGCGGGAATTTTCACGGCAGGGCTCGCGCAGCGGCTGACGAATATCGACGGGTATATCCCCGGCTCGCGCGTGGTGATCGTCGGATCGGGCGATATCGGGTTGATCATGGCCCGGCGGATGACCTGGCTGGGCGCGAAGGTTTTGGGCGTCGTCGAGATCATGCCCACCTGCTCCGGTCTCCTCCGCAACGTCGTGCAATGTCTGGAGGATTTCGACATCCCGCTGTATCTCTCGCACGTGGTCACGCGGATCGAAGGCGCGGGACGGGTGCGGGCGGTGGAGGTGGCGCCGTGGCGGAACGGCCAGGCCGATTCGCGGAACGCGTTCCGCCTCGAGTGCGACACGCTGCTGCTTTCGGTGGGTTTGATTCCCGAACATGAACTCGCGCGGGACGCGGGGGTGGGGATTTCGCCGGACACCCGCGGACCTTTCGTGGACGCGAACCTGATGACGAACATTCCCGGCGTGTTCGCCTGCGGCAACGGCCTGCACGTGCACGACGTGGTGGATTACGTTTCGGAAGAATCCGAGCGCTGCGGGCGGGCGGCGGCGGATTTCGTCACGGGAATCACCGATACGGTCAAGCAGATTCCGCTTCACGCCGGCGCGAATGTGCGATACGTCCTGCCGGGGACGATCGCCGCCGGGCGAAGCAATCTCCTGTCGCTGCGTTCGATGGTGGAGTGCGAAGCCGCCCGGTGTACGCTTCACCGCGGGGAAGTCGAACTGGCGACGAAGACGTTCCGCCACGTTCGCCCGGCTGAGATGATCCGCTGGAATATTTCGGCGGAGATGACGGACGATATGTCGCGTGAAGAAACTCAACCTCTGGACATTACGATCCAATGTGTGGCGGACGATGAATGACGAAAAGCAAATCACGTGTATCTGCTGTCCGCGCGGGTGTCGCGTCACGGCGGGGCTGACGCCCGAATTTCACGCCGCCGGCGAGGCGTGCCAGCGGGGACGGGAGTACGCGCGGGAGGAACTGGTCTCCCCGAAACGGACGGTGACGGCTGTCGTTCGCACCGACAGCCCGTCGCGTCGCTACGCGCCGGTCAAAACCGATCAGCCGCTCGAGATCCGATATATCGACGCGCTGCTTCGGGAACTCTACCGGGTACGAATCTCTCTACCGTGCCGGCTCGGTTCGGCGATTCTCACGAATGTTCACGGCACGGGGGTCAACGTCGTCGTGACTCGCTCGTTGAGCGACGAGTAATACGAATCCGGAATACAACTCATGTGAAGGAAACCCTCCCGACCCCGACAGGGGTCGTAAGCGTTTAGCCGGGGGTGAGCGCAGCGAACCCCCGGTTGGGTTTTTTTGTATCGGAGTCCCAACGGGACGACAGCGAATCGGGGATAATCTTCCATTTGGCGAAATCCCAACTTCGCTGTCGTCCCGTTGGGACTTGCATTTCTATACACCCCTTCCGGGGGTTCGCTTCGCTCACACCCCGGCTAAACGCTTGCCACCCCTGTCGGGCTTCAAAACAGCTTGTACTTGTTTTTTCAGATGTGGCTACAGGTGAGGGCGCAAGCCCGTTGCTACTTTCAAAGACGCATATTCCGTTGGAGATCTACAGGGAATCCGTAAAGGGAAATTGAACAGAAATAAAATTGTAATACTACAATATGATTAGAGCAAGTAGTTTGATAAGAGAATATAATTAATTGATAATAAAATAGATATAAAAATTATATTATTTATATTGATTTATATGCAAAAGTGTATTAATATAATTATGTCGTCAATGGATTTCGTGCCGCGAAGGAATCCCCTCGACGTTTTGCTTTTTGGTTTCCCAGGATGAGATGAACATGCTGAATGAAATGAAATCCGAATCCCTCCCGCCGCTGGTCAAGCGGATTGAAGGGGATCTCAAGGCGAAGATCCTGTCGGGCAAGCTCTCGCCAGGCGAGCGCCTTCCCAGTATGCGGAAGATCAGCGAGCAGTTGCAGGTGTCCCTGGGCATCGCCAAGCAGGCGGTCAACACGCTGACGAATCAGGGATACGTCCGCGCGGAACGCGGCAGGGGGGTGTTCGTGGAGCATCCCTGGGTGTATCGCAGGAACATCGCGCTGGTGCTGCCCAATCTCGATTCCGAGCAGATGTCGGATATTCTCCGCGGCGCGAAGCTGGGAATGGACAACGGTTCGGCGCGGATGATCGTGCAGGCGGCGGATTACGACTTCAACGAGGAAGCCGACCTGATCCAGGGGCTGAATCCCTCGTTCGTCTCCGGCGCGATCGTGTATCCCGCGCCGCTCAAGAGTGAAATCGAGAAACTGCGGCAGATTCGCCGGCGCGGCGTGCCTTTTGTGCTGGTCAACACCGCCTTCGAGACGCTGGAAGCCAATTCGTTCACCACGGACACCTTTGCCATCGGCAGGTTGACCTTCGAGCACCTGGTTTCGCGGGGGCATCGAAAGATCGGCGTGATCGGAAACACAGCCAATTCCCTTTCGTCGCGGGAGCGTCTTGAAGGAGCGAACGAGGTGCTGGTGGAGGTAGGGCTGCACTGGCGGGACTTGCCCAAGGTGATGGATATGGTCAGTCAGGACCGCTCCCAACCCTGGGCGGAGGGGCAGAAGGCCGCCGAAATTCTGTTGAAGGATCACGCGGACATCACCGCGATCGTCGGGATGAACGAAAACATCACCGCCGGCGTTCTTCGGGCGCTGCAATTGCGCGGTATCACGCCGGGCGAGGATATTTCGGTCATGTCCATGAGCGACATGCGAATGCTCGACGCCTGGATTCCGCCGATCACCGCGATCCGCCAGCCGTTCGAGGAAATGGGAACCCGGGCCGCCCACTGCCTGCAACGGCTGCTGGCGGGGGAGGAATTTCCCCCCGCCTGGACGCGCCTCGCGCCGAAGCTGATCGATCGCGGGAGTGTCAAAGACATACGATAACTCTCCCGGTGACGCTTGTACCGGGAAAGGAAGAAAAGAGCGTTTTTTGAAAACGCGAGCGCGAATTTCCATCGAGCGATGGGAAGGCAAGGAGAAGATTGGAACCCAAAGAAAGGAGACAATGATGAAGCGAAGAAAAGGACAATGGGTGCTGCTGCTGGGACTATGCCTAGCCGTCGGAACCGCCAACGCGGCTCTGCTCGAAGACAACTTCGACTCCTACGCGCTGGGCGCCTGGCCCACGGCGGGTGACACCTGGGTCAACGAGGACGGCGGCGATTTCACGATCACCGACTCGCAATCGATCAGCGGAAAGTCGGTGAAGATGGAATCCTGGAGCCGTAAGATCATGCACGAGTTCGACCGGCAGACGTCGGGCGTCGTGACGGCGACGGCCTACATTCGGCCCGGGAACAACGCGTATCGCGGGGTGACGTTCTGCCTGGCCGACGAATGGGACGATTCGCGGGCGACGTATGTGACGTTTCAGAGCAACGGGAAGATTCAATATTATCCCGACGGCGGCACATGGACGGATGTGGTGAGTTATGGTTCCTACACGTGGGTGAAACTCACGCTCGAAGTGGACCTGGACACACACACGTACGACATCTATACCGACGATATCCTTCGGGTGTCGGATGCTGGATTCAACAAGCCCGGCGTGGCCGGTATCGACAAGATCTATCTGGATTTGAACGGCCCGGCCTTCTGCTGGGTGGATAACGTGAGCATCACGCCCGAACCGGCGACGCTAAGCCTGCTGACGCTGGGCGGGTTGGGTGTTTGGCTTCGTAAAAAGTGAATACCTGCGCGGTGGGAATCCTTTCCCACCGCGTTTTTGTTCTCCTGTTATCGTCATGGAACGCGGCGGGAAAGGATTCCCGCCGCGCATAGACTACAAATGCGTGGTAAAATAGTTATACCCAAGAGATGAAGAATGATTCCGCCGAAAACGCAAACCGGACGGCCAAAGGCTTTCACGTTAATTGAACTTTTGGTCGTGATCGCCATCATCTCGCTGCTGGTGTCGATTCTCCTGCCGTCATTGCGGCAAGCCAAACTGCTCGCCCAGCAGGTGCAATGCATGACGATCCTGCGGAACATGGGCACATCCTCCGCGATGGGCATGGAAGAGCAGGGAGGGATAATGATCGGCATTCGTGAAAAACATAAAACGAATAAAGGAACCATTGACGTATTCTGGATGATGAATAATCTTCTTCGCGTCGGTATGAATCTTCCGGAAGCGGCTTGGTTTACAAGTGATCCATTATATGATCAGCGGTATTATGTTCCTCCCGAAGCGGTTTGTCCTCTGTCCTATGCATATGCGAATCCACGACCGGATTTCGGTGGAACCTGCAAATGGCATGATTCCTACGGCTGGAACGGCACTCATATCGAGGCAGTTTACACCTGGGACACCTCGGTGCCTTGGATTACCGAGTTCGAAAAGATTGAGCATCCCTCGAATAAATCGCAGATAGCCGATGGTATCAATCCGGTTCTTCGCAAAGACCGCTCTGATCGATATTTTGAGGAAATACCATCGTCGAGCGCAGTGCCGGCCTATCGGCATGACGGAAGAATTAACATTGAATACTTCGACGGACACGTGGATACGCGGCTGGATGTGGATGTGATTGGTTCGGATGAAATATGGGATGCATATGGGGAAGATTACAAATTTGAGGATTAAGATTGTCGAACAAAAATGAGAACCGATATGAAAAAACTTGCGATATGACAATAGAACCTGACTACATGTCCAGAATGTTCCCAAGAAGAACAATTCAACAATACAAAGATATGACATAACACGAAAGTGTGGGAATCGATAATGAAGATATCTCGGACGGAGTTAATGAGAAACAATTGGCCACGGGTACGGTTTCCGGTTGTGATTTGCGTGCTGTTGGTTTCCGCGTTTCCGGTATTGGCCGTTGACGAATTGGCTTTTCTGGTGACGGCGGATCCGCATTTCGGATATAGGTCCGATGAAAGTTTGAATGTCGCTAATATTCAGGCCATGAATACCGTCGGCGCGTCGGCATCGAGCACACCCCGGGGAGTTTTGCTCGCCGGGGATACGACCCATGACGGCACACAGAGTCAGTGGAACACGTTTCAATACCATTATCCGCTATCAGGCGGCATGGGGAGCGAACAGGTTCATTATCCCGTCTATGAATGCACCGGAAATCATGATCGGGAGGAAATAAGCGGAGATGATTCCGTTCCGGTGGACGGCGTAATCTCCCGGCACGGTAGTTTGCTGTATTCCTGGGATTGGGAAGGTGTGCATTTTGTGAGCCTGGATCTGTATCCTACTCAAGAGAACAGCGCCTGGCTGGAGAATCACCTGGCGAATTCCGTCTCGCAACCCGATACGCCCATCGTCATCATGAGTCATTATGGGTATGACGAAATTTATAGTAGGAGTTGGTGGGGGAACTGGAACTCGCAAAGCGCCGCGTTTCTGGATGTTATTGACGGGTACAATATTATTGCTTTAATTCACGGCCATATTCATGGTTCCTTCCATTACGTATGGGAAGGTTACGATGTATATACCCCGGGGTCCCCAAAGGTTGAAGGAGAGAAGAACAGCTTCGGTTTGGTGGCGATTGAAGATGACGTCTTTACCTGGACGGAGTATTTCTGGACACTGGAGGGAGAGATCAGCGTGGATTGGACGGATCAAAAGACGATTGTCAGTCCAGAACCGATGACAATCAATCTTCTGGGCGTGGGATTGCTGGTTCTCTCGCGAAAAAAAGGTGCAAAACATTGATTCGACGCACACTTCCATGGCTGCCGGTTCTTGCGTTCGTCTTCTCCGTCTATGCTGATGATACAGGCAGGATGGAATCTTTGGATACTCCTGTTCGCATTACCGTGGATTCCCGGAAGGTTCTTGGGCCTGTGAATCGGAATGTGTTTGGACAGAATCTGGAGGCTGCCGATCCTCGGGGGATTTTTCGGCCTTTAGGGGATAAGACGTTTCCCGTGCATACCATCAAAAATGCCCAGGGATATTGGGACGAAAAAAATAAGCGCTTATGGCTCGGTTTGAAGAAAGAGCTAAAAAGTGTCGGCGCAACGATGATGCGCTATCCGGGCGGTTGCCTGACGCATAATTTCGACTGGCGCAAGACCATAGGACCGCTTGAACAACGCGCGAATCCCGAATGGTATTTCGGGCTGGATGAATTCATCGCGCTCTGCCGGCAGGGAGGACTGGAACCGGTAATCACCGTCTCGGACTATGTCTTTCCGGCGGAGGAACTGCCGCAATACAGCGCGAACCTGGTGGAATATCTCAATGCGCCCGCGCGGCCTGAATATCCATGGGCGATGAAACGTAAGGAATACGGGCATCCCCAGTCGTATGGTGTGAAATATTTCGAGTTGGGCAACGAAACGAACCACGGCAATCACAAGGTAATTCCAGGAAGGGTGTTCTCGGCCGAGGAATACGTCGCCTACGCCAAAAAAACAGCGGCGGCGATGCGGAAGATCGATCCGAACATCAAAATCGGATTGAATCTCAACAATGCGAAGTGGGATCAAACGGTTTTGAGTAAGGCCGGTTCCTTGACGGATTTCTGGATAAAACACTTCTATAAGCCTCCTTTCGATGAAGCGATGGATGCGCGGAAGAATACGATTATCGCTACAAGTTATCAGCCGCGAGTGGAAGCGACGATCCAAAAGCATTTACAGAAGATTAAACAACTCACAAAGAAAAATATTCCGCTGGCGATTACGGAGTATAATTCCGGCGGCAGGGGACATTTGCGAAGGTCGTACCTGGCGGGGTATACCAACGCGCAGATGATTCAGTTGTTCCTGCAGCCGAGTAATAACGTCATTCTGGCCAATTATTGGCATCTTTTGAACGACTGGTGGGGGATTGTCCTGGCGAGGGACGGTGTCGTGACGAAGCGTTACGCGCCGGTGGCGTTTTTCCAGACCTGGGCGGAATTTCTCGGTGATCAGATTATTGAAGCGAAGGTGGATTCACCTCTGCTGGAAACACCATCCGTCGGCGGCTGGGGAGCGAGCACCAAACTGAATTCCAATAGAAAGAATCATAGGAAAAAACTGATATTGGGAGAAAACTTCAAAACGGATTATAACACACCTGGTGTGGAAGTGAAATTTCCTTCCGAAAATTCGATGATCGTTCGACTCAAAAATCGGGATCGTGATCTGTACGCGAATTTCCGCGAAATCCCGCGTCCCGCTTCGGCGCCCGTTGGAGAGCCGATTGTCTTTACGATCCGGTTCAAGGGGCGATTTCTTCCCGCGAAAGGCAATACCCACAAGGCGGGGATGGGTTTGGGCTTGGTCGATACGCGCGGGTGGGAGGCCGTAAAGTCGGCGACGCGAATTCTCGGAACCGACAAAACCCGCCAATGGAAAACGTTTGAGAAAACGTTCACCACCCTCGCCGACTGTACGGGCGTGTATCTGGTAGCCCGGCTGGAAACCGTCTCCGGGCCGATCTCCGGTTCGATGCAGTTCAAAGATATCGAAGTATTTCTCGACGCGCCGAAATCCTATCCGCCGTTCCAGGCCGTCACCGCGACGGCGATGCTTTCGAAGGATAAAAAAACTCTCACCATGGTCCTGTTCAACAAAACACTGGACACTCCCACGCCGGTGGAGATTCAGCTCATCCATTTCCAAGCCGCCTCCGCAGAGGGACGGGAACTCCATCGGAAAGACGTAAAAAGCTCCAGAGAAATGAAAGCCCGACATTTTCCATTGGATGTGAAAGGTAAGGCGGCCCGACTCATCCTGCCGCCTCATTCCATGACGGCGATTCGATTTCGCAGTCAATCATAAGGAACCTGGCCCACGGAATCATCGTCGTCCAATCAGAGAAACTCTTTAAATGTTTAAATAATAATATGATATAACAATTCTGCTTTTGCCGTGGAATTCTCTTTACTTTCCCAAATTCAAGTCCCGGCAGGAAAATTCCAAAAGAGTCTTGACAAATTCAGAGATTATCGTAAACTAATGTAAACCGCTTTACAAGGATTTACAAACCTATGCCCGCCACCATGACGGAAATTGCTCGTGAAGCCAGAGTTTCCTTGCCCCTGGTTTCACGTTTTTTGAACAACGACGCGACCCTGCGGATTTCGGAGGAAAAGCGCCTTCGGATTGAACAGGCCAGGAAGAAGCTGGGCGGGGTGCGCGTACACCGGGCCGCCCGGAGCCTGTCGAAGAAGCTGGCCTACAACATTTCCATTCCGTACAACCGGTGTTTTTCCCCCCAATGGTTTCAGGCGAACATCGGAAGTTCGGAAAAGTTCCAGGCCTTCGAAAAGACGTTGCGGGAGCGGGACTTTCGGGTCAGCGTCAATTTCTTCGATCCGGAGCATATCCTGGAGTTCTTTGAGGACATGGCCCCGTCGGAAGGATATTGCGACGGGTTTCTGCTGGAGACGGCTGTCGTCGATAAAAACGTCGCCCGCTGGATTCTGGAGAACCGGATTCCGCACGTCAGCACGGACGCGCGGGCGGATCGGTTTGAAGTCAACACGATCTCGCACTACGCCGTCAGCGGTCTGCGGCAGTCGGTGGAGCATTTGCTGCTCCTGGGACATCGTCGCGTCGGATACGTGGGAACGGGGTTTCGGTATTCCCAGTTTCTCCAGGTGATGACGGAAAAAGAGATTCCCTTCCGCGACGAGGATCAATGCGCCATTCCTTATCTTCAATCCAGCGAGAATTTCCAGGATTTCCGCCAGAGCACGCGAGAGGCGTTCGGGCAATCGTTTCGGGCGGGGGAAGGGCCCACGGCGTATGTTTGCGGCAATGATTATACCGCCATGGGCGTGATCGACGTGTTGCGGGAGCGCGGCCTGTCGGTGGGAAGGGATCTTTCGGTGATCGGATTCGACAACATCGAACAACGGGGCGCGACGCCTTCGGAGAATCCGATTCTCACGACGGTGGACGTGCCGTTCGAGCAGATCGGCCGGCGCTGCGCCGAACGGCTGATCGAGCAGATCACGCGAGGCCAGAGAAGCATCATCCATGAACGAATTCCGGTGGATTTGATCATTCGCTCCAGCACGGGGATTTGCCCCGTTGGAAGATAAAAAAGGTGTGTTCGCTGAATCTGAGGATTGTACATGAGTTGAAAACGAACTCGAAAGGAGAAGTAAGATGAGAAAAGCACTAGGACTAGCAATGGTGGTAATCAGTTTCACGGCGCTGCGGGCGCGGGCGACGGTGTACTTCCAGGAAGACTTCGAGAGTTACACCTGGGGTATCGACATCACCGATGGATTGTCGGCGACTGTCGGAACCTGGGGTGTAAGCTCGCCCGTGCCGTCACCCTCGCATGTCAGGGTCTACAATGATCCCGCCGGCGGGGGAGGGCAATGTATGCGGATTTACGACGGATCGGCGGAATGGTTGAATGTGACGGCCCAGTTCGCGTCGCAGGCGACCGAACCGCTGACAATCGAGTACGATTTGTACTTCATCTATTGGGGGGTGACGGCCCGATCCGAAATGCATGTTGTCGGGGATACCGGGAATCTCACGACCACGTATCTGAAGTACAACGCCAACTCGACGACCGGCAGCGCGACCAATGTGGAGGACGGCGGTTTATCAACCGAGGGACTCGGCACGGTGCCGACGGACACGTGGTTTCACGTGACGATCGATTTGCCGGTCTTGCCGCAATCCGGCGCCTTCACGTTCCATCAGACGATCAACGTTGGAAGCACGGTCATTTTTGACGGCGACCTGCAGTCGTTTTCGAATTCCGGCGCGGAGTATTTGACGGGTTTCATGTTTTCCGAGCAGGCCGTCTCCAACAATATCTACCATTACGTGGATAATATCAGCATCACCCCCGAACCGGCGACGATAGGATTATTAATGGCCGGTAGTTTGCTGGGGATGGTTCGAAGGAAAAAGTAAAAAAATACGATATCAGGAATAACGCGATATAATGGACGTGTGGAAGACTCCTCCCGTGGGAAGCGCTTCGGCGCTTCCCGCGGGGTGGAGTTAGGGTATGTATACAGGATGACGGCGATGCGAAAAATAACAGGGAACAAAAAAGACGCTTTTACGTTGATAGAGTTGCTCGTGGTCATCGCCATCATTTCTCTGTTGGTTTCAATTCTATTACCCTCATTGCAACAGGCGAAGGCATTGGCACGACAGACGGTGTGTTTGAGTCATATACATCAGGTTATGTTGGCTTTTGGTTTATATCACGCGGATTGTAACGGTTTGTATCCCGATTATCGTGAAGTGATATCGGAAACGAATGTGCTTCTTTGGTATGTACGCATGGCAAAGACGGGATATTTTTCTGATACGAATATTCTCTGGTGTCCCGGAAACGAACGGGATGAAAGCGATAGGAATGGTCGTTACAAATGGGGAGGCATTGATCATGGGTATAACATGCTCATGACTCTGACCTATATACATGGACACGCGACGTATGATCCCGCCAATGTGGCGGATATTCAACATTTGGCTGAAACCATCACCATTTGTGACGCGCGCAGGCGTGATCCCCTTACGGATGAACCCAATCCGATGGTTTCCTGGGGTTTTTATACTCCCTATTCCTGGTATTATGGCGTCGCGGATCGAGGCGCCGGGATTGCCGTTGCGCGGCATGGCGGATTGGGTGGAAGATGCGGAGTCGGATGGGCCGACGGCCATTCTACTATGGTCACGCAACCGGATCCCAATGATGAAGCATCACTCTACTGGCCGGAAGCGTTAACCGAAAAAGGGGGTAATCCTTGTTACTGGGATCGAAAATAATGCGAATCGGCGCGAAAATGTGCAATACTATAGTTGGGGTTACGTTATATTCCATTAATGAGAATATTAAAATATACAATTAGAAGATATTACCTGTATCTGAGATTGGTTCCCTGTGCAATTCTGATTTGTATCTCAATATATCATACACCTTCCAATGCTTCTCTAAAACCTGTAAAAATGGATGATTCGTCTTCCATCAAGAAATCCAGGAATTACATATCCTGCACATTTCATAAATTGAATAAAGATAGACTTCCGGAAGGATGGAAAATAGAAAAGAATGGTGAGTATCGGGATATTGTGTCCATGTCTTCCATCCAAGGCCGAAGGCCGGAGGATAATGTTGTAAAAATCTCGATTCTAAAAGAATCAAGCGTATATCTTGATACAACGCGCCGGGCGGAGTTGGAGCTTGGCAAGAGGTATCTGTTTGTCGTGGAGTTCAAGATCGATGATATGCATTATACCGGCAACTGGTACAATCGCCCGGCTGGGGTTCGAATGTATGTGTACGGTATGAAAGATAAGCATTCCACTTTATTTGTACGCGGTGACGGCAGTACGGACGGCTGGGTTTCGGCAGTGATGCCGTTTACCACGCGGATTGACAAGGACGGAAGGGACTTGTCTCGTCCCAACGTCTTGCTGCGATGTTACAACATGGTCGGGACCGTATCTTTCCGCAAACCCATAATCATTGAAGTTCCCAACGGCGTGGAAGCGTCGAGTTATTTTGAAATGGACAATGGACGCATGGTTCATGGGGGAGTGTTGACACTGACGGAAACGCAAGAAGGAGATAAATCGTGAGTCGGCGAAAAAGGATTATTACGACAATCATACTAACCTCGGTTTTATCAGGATTCGCGTCTTGCCTGTTCGCCGCCTCCGTGGAATTATGGCCCGCCGAACGAAGACAGAACCAGACCCAATACTGTTACGGCGGCGACTGGAACACTTTGAATATTATTCTCTTTTCCGATCAGGGCGGGGGGGCGATGAAGAACGGGAAGTATAAGTTCGACCCGC
Organism: Phycisphaerae bacterium; assembly: GCA_016929245.1. GTDB lineage: Bacteria > Planctomycetota > Phycisphaerae > SM23-33 > SM23-33 > JAFGEJ01. The sequence goes on along the minus strand of JAFGJE010000021.1, from coordinate 5,963 downwards.
CGAAATCCTTCACGGAAGAAACCGTTCTGGAGATCACACTTCTGGAATCCGTGGAATTCCTCGGCGCGTATCGCATGGGTGACAAGAAGGCAGGGAAGGAGTATGAGACGGTCGTCGTCACGAAAGACGGCAGGAAATACACAAAATATCGCGTTCCCCTCGACAATTCCCTTCTGAATCAGCGTATCCAAAACGAGTATTATGAAATGTTCTTCTGGTACAAACCGCCGGTGGAACTGGACGACACGCTTCGCTGGACGTTAACCTACGGCCAGGAGGTTCTTGTCGATTCCACGCTGCGACTTCGCACCGCCGGAGTTGTGGAACCGGGACGGGCCATGCCAAATCGCTTCGGATTTTATCCGTATGGCCCAGGTGGATTGGGAAGTATTCCGGAGGATAATTACGACAAACTCGCGGACTTGTTCAAGCGACTCGGCGTTACCGGTTTTGAGACGCACTGGGGCAGCGGTCTGCCGCGTGAGGATGGTCATCCGCATCCGATGGTCCGGGCGAATCGGCGTCACGGAATTAAAAATATCGCGAACATGGCCTATTTCTGTCGTGATTTCGGCAAGGGCTATTCCATGGCCAGTAAAGGCAAGGATTCTAAAACCATCGGTTTGGTCGAGATGATGGACATCGCCTGCGAAGGTCTGGAAAGCGAGGAGGCGAAGCGGGCCTGGGCGAAGGCGGCGCCGAATTTTGATATCGCGTTATACGACTGGGAACCGCAAGGCCCGCGCGAATGGCCTGGATATGACGAACCCGCGAGCATCGCCGCCTTCGCCAAGGCAAGGGGAATCAAAGAACCCCTCACGCCGGAACTGGTGAAGTCCAAATATCGAAAAGACTACGTTCGATTCCGTATGGAGCAGACGGCAAGGCCTGTCTACTCTCTGCAAAAAACCATCAACGCCGTAAAGCCAATCCCGTTGCAGGTGGAACAGGGAGACGGACTCAGCGTCCAGATCGACTACGACGTGTACGGAAACGACTTCCCCGCGTTGCGCCCGATGACGTATAAATCGACTCCCCTCGCTTATGCGCGCGATATACTCGAAATGAAGAGAACCACCAAAGTTCCGATGATAAAATTCATGCCGGATATAACTTTAGGTTGGCCCGCCGTCGGCCCGTTCCGCGAGTCGCCGGAGGAGCTTCTGCTGGACGTGATCGTCTCCGCGGCGGGCGGATGCGGGAATATCGCCTTCTGGCCCGGCCCGCATCGATGCGACGCGATCTGGTACGGCATCCATGAAGGACTCACCCGCGTCGCGATGGTCGAGGATTTCTATTTCGACGGAAAACCGGTAGACACGATTTCCATGAAGGGCATCCCGTATCGTGTCGAGAAGATCGATATCGGAAACAAGGTAATCGAACTGCACGGCCCGGACTTTCGGCCCGTCCTGATCACCTTCGCGCACCAGTGGAAGGAGGAATATCTCCTGACGCTGATTAACTATCATACAGGTCAGGACGCCTTTGTCGAAATCCAGTCCCACGACCTGCGGAATTGCTTCCTGGCCGATCCCGTTCATAAGTTGTACACCGTTTGTGACGACGGCGGCAAGGCGGTCGTTCGCGTGAAAAAGGAAACGCCTGACCTTTGGATCGCCACAAAGGACAAGAATCGCATCATGGGATATACGAAGATCGACGCCCGGACGGTGGAATCGCAACGCAAGGCCGCTCGTGAGAAATATCTCAAGACGAACAAGGCGGGAAACGTCAAGTTGGGTAAGGTCGGCGGGATCGAGGTGGCGTATGACGAGGTTCCGTTCGGCGGCGGCCCGCAAATCACGCTGCGCGTCAGCACGCCGGAACAAACCCTTTTTTTCGGCGACAGCGGGGGACGAATCTATGATTGGACCGTCAAAGGCATGTCGCCCTTTGTCGGTAAGAAGACGTATTCGACGGACGGATTCGGTATGGACCTATTGTGGCTGCCGGAAAATTCCCGCTGGAAAGGCGACGAAACCCGCGCGATGCGGCTGGTGACCTGTGATAACGACGGCAAGTCGGCGCGGGTGGTGTACGAGGGGGAGTTCAAGAACAGCCTGCCCGGCGTGACATTGCGAAAGGAATACATGATTCCGGCCCAGTATGCTTGGGTGGTCGTGAAGCTGACGTTTTGGAACGAGCGGTCCGGGCCCGTGACGCTTTCCTACTGGCAGCATAACGTGGTCACGCCCACGAGTATGCATTTTATTTCCGATTCCGAAAAACCGGTTTATGAAAAGGGAGGCACGTCCGTTTTCCCGAAGGAGGGGCTTTCTAAAGTGTTTCAAAAGGACGTAGTCAGCCCGGAGGAAATCAGGGGCACTTTACGCGGTGAGTATGCCGAATATTTCCCCGAGACGAAGTCCGGCCTGGTTTTCCACTTACCGGAGGAGTTCATGAACGTCTATCGCTGGGTTTCCCCCAACCACGGCTGTAGTGGAAGCGAATGGATGACGATTCCCTTGACCCTGGCGGCCGGCGAGTCGAAAATGCTGCATTATTCCATCATGGCCGTCCCGAACACCACTCCGGACGCGTTGCGGAAGCAAATGGAATAAAACAACCGCGGTCCTCTTCTTCGGTCTGAAGGATTGTACGCGATCCTATCCGCAGCCGTTGTTACGGTGTTTGCCCTTCGATCAGACGTTTCGCCAGGAGGTTGAAATTGCGATTCTCCAACGCCTGGAGCAGGTTTTCATGCTTTCGCGTGTCCCGTTTCAGGATATTTCCCCGCGACGGCGGATTGAGCGTCAGGGGGAAATTGGCTCGTTGATAGATGTCCATCAGTCGCGGGGAATGGGCGGCCCGGACCATCACTTCGTGGAAACGCATATCGGCTTCGCAGAATCCCGCGGACATATTCGTATCGGCCATCGTTCGCATGAGCTCGACGATCTGTTTGAGTTCCTCCAGATCCTCCCGGGTGGCGGACTGCACCGCCAGGCACGCCGCGCCCACTTCCACCGCCAGCCTCGCCCGGAGGAATTCCTTCTCCCGGGCGGGATCGGGCTGGGGGACGAACGTTCCGCCTTTTTCCCCGTGTTCGAGCAGTCCTTCGCCCACCAGGCGCGACAGCGCCTGCCTGACATCCGCCTGATTCACCGAGAGCTTTCGCGCCCAGGAGCGTTCCACCAGCCGGCGGCCCGGTTCCAGGATTCTTGAAAGAATCAGCTTGCGGATTTGTTTGTAGGCATGCTCGCTTTTGTTTTCCCGTTTCATCTTCCGCCATACTAGAACAGAAATACGCGAGAATAGCAATTTCCGCTCAGGAGGTTAACTTGATCATGATTGAGGTGACGAAGTGCTATTGTCCCTGGGAAAGGAGTTTCAGCAGTAAGGGGAAGTTTCGCTTCTCCAGGGCATCGAGTAATTTCACGTGTTCTTCCGTGTCGCATTCCAGGCGAGAATGACTTTTGGGCATGCCTATGTTCAGCGGGAAATTGGCTCGGTGATACACGTCCAGTAAATGGGGGGAATGGGCGGCGCGGACCATGATTTCGTGGAAGCGCATGTCGGCTTCGTTGAAGCCCGCGTACATATCATGCTCCGTCATTTGTCGCATGATGCTCACGATATTTTTCAGTTCGGCGATGTCTTTTTTCGTCGCGTGTTTGACAGCCATGTACGCGGCGCCGATTTCCACCGCCAGTCGCGCCCGCAGGAATTCATCCTCCCGGCTGGGGTCCGGCTGGGGGACGAACACGCCCCCTTTCTTTCCGTGCACCAGCAATCCTTCTCCCGCCAGTCGCGACAGCGCCTGGCGCACCGCCGCGCGGTTGACCGATAGTTTCTCCGCCCAGCTTCGTTCGACCAGGCGTTCGCCCGGTTCTAACGTTCTGGATAGAATCAGGTTGCGGATTTCTTCATAGACGTGATGGCTCTTATTCTCTCGACGCATATCCCACAATTTTACAAAATTCCGACCCCAAAGACAATTTTCAGGGTTGACAAAATTTGGTCGACCAAATATAGTATATCTAGTCGACAATATTGGTTTCACCGAATTCTATCGAGAAGGAGAAAAACATGGAAAAGAAATGGTCAGGAACGCTATGTGTATTGTTCACCCTATCGGTTTTCATGCTGCTAACCAGCAGCGCCTCGGCGGCCGCGTTGGCCCTTGAAGGGGAGGATTTGTATTATGTTTCCGGCACGAGTTACAGCAAGATTGAGACCTTTGTCGTAGGGACGCAGTTTGCCGGGGCCGGAAGCGGGACGGCATACGCCTGGGAAAACGGGAAAATGTATTATGTCCACAGTTCCGGCGCGACGAACATCGGCAATTTCGAGACCGGCACGAAGTACGTCGGGGCCGGGAACGGTGAAGGATACGCCTGGGAAAATGGGGTGATGTATCATCTTTCCAGTTCCGGCTACAACAACATCGGTACTTTTAACCCCGGCACGAGGTTCTGCGGCGCCGGCGACGGAACCGGATACGCCCTGGAAGGTTCGAATTTGTATCAGATCACCAGTTCCGGCTGGAACAGCGTAGGAGCGTTTACCTCCGATGCCCAACTTGCCGGTGCAGGCAGCGGCACGGCGTTCGTTCTAAGCAATCAGAAGATGTATTATCTCAGCGGCACGAGCTCCACCTACATCGGTAATTTTAGCCCCGGCACGACGTTCGTCGGCGCGGGAAATGGAATCGGATACGCCCTGGAAGGCACGATGATGTACCAGATCGACAGTTCCGGCTGGACCTTTGTGTGCAGTTTCAACCCCGGCACGACGTTCGTCGGCGCAGGGGACGGAACGGCCTTCGCGCTGGAAGACGGGCATATGTTCCATATTGACGGCACGAGCTACACCGACATCGGCACTTTTAACGCCGGTACGACGTTCGTCGGCGCGGAAGGCGGAATCGGCTACGCCCTGGAAGGTACGGGATTGTACCAGATCAACAGTTCCGGCTGGACCCCTGTGGGCAGCTTGGACGCCGGCACGCCTTTGTTCTCCACGGACATCGGCCAGATGGTTCCCGAACCGATGACGATCAGCCTGCTGGCGGTCGGAGGCGGATTGGCGTTGCTTCGTCGGCGCCGGTAAAAGAGCGTTCTTCGTTATCTTTACCAGGCGAAGGATAAATCTTCTTTTGCAAAATCGAGAGTATGGGATGATCTGCCCCGGATCATCCCATATCTCAAATCTCCCTTGACGAGACGGGTATCGTCTTGATTCCGGTAATTCTGTTCAGGAAGTATCGCGATATTCAACACTTTCTCCCCACGGTTTCATGCAGCGTGCATGAAGTGGGAATTCGTTATGGCATCAATTTTCGGAAAGGAGCCAATGATGTCAGCATCAAAACGCATCTGCACTCTGGGGGTATTTCTGTCCGCGCTGTTGATCAGCGCCAGCGCCTTCGGCTGGGGCGGGCCGAGTCACTCGGCGATGTGTACGCAGGTCTTCGACGATGACGTTGTCTCGCCGCTGCTCAGCGCCATTGATGATGTTGACGAGATCGAAGATTACATCGGCGAGCCGGGAAGTTGGCAGGACGGGCAGTGGGACAACGTCGAAGCCCGGGCCTACATTCCGGGGATTTCTTCGCCCAACGGAAAGAATTGGGATTCCCTGGACGAGACGACGCGGCTGAAGTACATGATGCACAACTGCGGCGACGTGGCGGTTCCCATCGGACACAGCCCGGCGTGTTACAATCCGGGCGGCTATTCGCACACGGTCAACGAGGCGGCGCTGGAAGCCCAGGTTGCTCTGTGGAGCACGTATCCCGACATTGAAGGGACGAGTAGTTGGTATAACGATGAAACCAACACCACGTACTCCTATACGGGAACCATTACGGACATTCTCGACGAGCACTACGACGCCTGCCGGAACAACATGACATGGTTCAAGAGCACAAAAAAATGGTGGGGCCACTACCCGAGCGACAACCACGACGCCGGCTGGAACGGCACGGCCATCGCCCAGATGCTGATGCGTGCGATGAT
>JAFGJE010000238.1 GCA_016929245.1 Phycisphaerae bacterium | reverse complement strand
TCTGGAACAGGACGGTCAGGTCCGTGATCGAACCGGTCGGAACCGGAACGCGAAGGGCGTATCCGTCCAGCTTGCCGTTGAGTTCCGGAAGCACCTTCCCCACGGCCGCCGCGGCGCCGGTGGTGGTGGGGATGATGTTGATCGCCGCGGCGCGGGCGCGACGGGGATCCTTGTGGATCATGTCCAGGATGCGCTGGTCGTTGGTGTACCCGTGGCAGGTGGTCATCAGACCCTTGACCACACCGAAGCTCTCGTGCAGCACTTTCACGACCGGCGCGAGGCTGTTGGTCGTGCAGGAGGCGTTCGAGACGCATGTCACTTCGTTCGTGAGAGCGTCGTCGTTGACGCCCATGACGATCATGGAAGCCGTTCCCTTGGACGGGGCGGAAATGATGACCTTCTTCGCCCCGGCGTCGAGATGACTGTCGTACCCGGCCTTCTCGGCGGTCTTGTTGCTGGTGAAGATGCCCGTCGATTCGATGGCGACGTCCACCCCCATGGCGCCCCAGGGCAGCTTGGCGGGGTCTTTTTCGCTCAGGACTTTCACTTCCTTGCCGTTGACCACCAGAGAATCCTGCTTGGCGACGACCTTGCCCGGGAACCTGCCCTGGGTCGAGTCGTACTTCAGCAGGTGCGCCAGCAGTTCGGCGGCGCCGAGATCGTTGATGGCGACAATGTCGAATCGTTCGGGTTCCTCGCTCATCGCGCGAAACACCAGCCGACCGATGCGACCGAATCCGTTAATTCCAATTTTGACGGCCATGGAAATTGCTCCTTTCAAGCCTTATCTGGATCACCATTCCTGGTGTACATCGAATATAGCAGGTCGGGCGGCGCCTCGCCGCCTCACCCGCTGACGGAACGAAGTAGCGTATCTCCGTCGAGGGTCGGTGTCAAACGATTTTGTGGTTCCCTCCTCCACCGGAGGGGAAATTTCGATAAATTCTCCTTTTTTTCCCGCTTCAGGGTCGATATAAAGATAGAAGAGGCTCTTGCCTCCCGGAAACGATGATATGATTCGTCAGAACGACAGCCTGGGCCTGGCTCTATTGCTTGGCTTGTTGCTGCGCTGACGAATCGCGACCGTGAGAAAACAACCCCCGCACGGCTCCGCGATTCCAATGGATGGCGGAGTCGTTTTTTTATGAAGGAACCATACGAGCGGCGGGTGTAAACCCGCGGAATCCGCGGAACAAGCGTTTCAATAAGGAAGAGTATCATGAACACGACAACCGTAGCGAAGTACAGCCGGCCCGCGGCGATCGATCTGCCGGATCGCACCTGGCCGGGGAAGGAAATCACCCGGGCGCCGATCTGGTGTTCCGTGGACCTGCGCGACGGGAACCAGGCCTTGCCCAACCCGCTTTCCCCCGCGGCGAAGCTGGAATACTTCCAACTGCTTTGCGATATCGGCGTGAAACACATCGAAGTGGCGTTTCCGTCGGCCAGCAAGGACGACTTCGACTTCACGCGCAAGCTCATTGAAGAAGGGCACATTCCCGAGGATGTGTTCATCATGGGCCTGACGCAATGTCGCGAGCACCTGATCGCGAAAACCTTCGAGTCGTTCCGCGGCGCGCCGCGGGCGATCTGCCACGCCTACGTCGCGGCGAGCGACCTGCACATGAAGCAGGTGTTCGGCCTGACGCGGGAGAAGACCATCGAAATGGCCAAACGCTCCGTCGAGCAGATTCGCGACCTGGCGGCCCAGATGCCCGACACCGACGTGCGGTTCGAGTTTTCCCCCGAAGAATACACCGACAGCGACTTCGAGTTCGTGCTGGAACTCTGCGAAACGGTCTTCGAGACGTGGGGCCGGGCGACGGTGGAACAACCGTTGATTTTCAATCTCCCCGCGACCGTCGAGCGAAGGCCTCCCAATCATTACGCGGACATGATCGAGATGTTCTGCCGGCGCTTCAGCCGACGGGACAAGGTGATCGTTTCGCTTCATTCCCACAACGACCAGGGAATGGCCGTGGCAGCCACCGAGTTGGCGCTGCTCGCCGGCGGCGACCGCGTGGAAGGCACGCTCTTCGGGCACGGCGAGCGAACCGGAAACGTGGATATGGTGGTGGTGGCGAACAACCTGTTTTCACGCGGGATCGAAACGGGTCTGGATTTTTCCAACCTCGACGAAATCGCCCGGACCGTCGAACGCCTCACGGGCATGGGCGTGTATTACCGCCAGCCGTATTCCGGCGAACTGGTGTTCACCGCCTTCAGCGGGTCGCACCAAGACGCGATCAACAAGGGCATGCACAAACTCAGCCAGGCCGCCGAAATTTTCGGCATGGGCTGGAAGGTGCCCTATCTGCACGTGGACCCGGCGGACCTGGGCCGGGAATATGAAGGGCTGATTCGCATCAACAGCCAGTCCGGTAAGGGCGGCATCGCGTGGGTGCTGGAGCAGGAGTACGCCCTGAGCGTTCCCAAGCCGATGCAGCCGGAACTGGGCCGGGCCGTCCAGGCGTTTTCCGACGAAGTCGGACGCGAACTGACCAGCGCGGAGGTGATGGACGTGTTTCAAAAAACGTTCCTCTCACCGGCGGGTCCGTACGCTCTCGCGGGCTATTGGCCTCGCCCGGACGACGAGAATCCCACGTGGATTCACGGAGAAGTGAAGGTGGACGTCGACGGTCAGCCGCGAACCTTGAAAGCCGACGGCAACGGACCCGTGGACGCCTTCGCCCACTGCATGCGCGAGCTGGGCGGCGAGGATATCAAGATCGCCGACTACCACGAGGACACCATGGGCAAGGGTTCCGACGCCAGGGCGATGGCGTACATTTCCCTGGCGTTCGAGGATGGAACCGCGCTGTTCGGCGCGGGAAGCGACACGAACATCGACCAGGCTGCCGTGCGGGCAATCCTGGCGGCGATGAACCGCAAGGCGAAACAATAGACGATAGATTTGGGTTAATTCCAACAGCGCCGAGCGGCAAGCCGATACGCAAATCGGCTTGCCGCTCGGCGCTGTTTCTATACAGGAAAACGCGAGGAATGCAAATCCATCCATTTTCCCGTTTCCCTTTTCGCGGGAGTTCTCTTTATAATCGAGGGAACGAAACTGTGGATTCCTTCCTAAGGACACGAAACCATGATCCAACTAGCGATTATCGGCGCCGCCGGGCGAATGGGGCGGCGGATTACGACCCTGGCGATGGAAAGCGGGCAGTTCCATGTGACCGCCGGCCTGGAACTGATCAGCCACGACGCCCTCGGATCGGATATCGGCGTGCTGGCGGGACTCGGCGCGCTCGGTGTGGAGCTGACCGATATTCTGGACGCGCCCGCCGACGTCGTCATCGACTTTTCCCTGCCCGAAGGGACGGAGCACTGGGTGGAAGTGTGCAAACAGCGGGAAATTCCGATGGTCATCGGCACGACGGGACTGGATGACGACCAGGAAGCCGCCATCGCCGCCGCCTCGGCGACGATTCCCATCGTCAAAGCCGGCAACTATTCGATGGGCATCAACCTGCTGGTGAAGCTCATCGCCCAGGCCGCTGCCGTCCTCGGCGAGGAATACGACATCGAAGTCACGGAAACCCACCACCGTTTCAAAGCCGACGCCCCCAGCGGGACGGCGATCATGCTCGCCCGCGCCGCCTGCGAGGCGCTGGGCAGGAACTACAACGAAGTGGCGACGTACGGCCGGGGCGGAAAACAGCCTCGCGGGAAAGGCGAAATCGGCGTGCACGCCCTGCGCGTCGGCGACACGATCGGCGAGCATTCCGTGCATTTCGGCAATTTAGGCGAAACGATCACCTTCTCGCACTCCGCCCACACCCGCGACACCTTCGTCCGCGGCGCTCTCCGCGCCGCACAATGGGTGACACAACAATCCCCCGGGCTGTATTCCATGTGCGACGTTCTGGGATTGTGAGACATAAATCAGGATTACGTTTCGTATCCGTTCGGATGATTCTTGTGCCACTCCCACGCGTGGGCGACGATGGTCGCCAGTTCCGGGAAGTTCGGTTGCCATTTTAATTCCGTAATCGCCTTTTGACTTGCCGCCACCAGCCGCGCTGGGTCGCCGGGACGGCGGGGGGTTTCCTCGGCGGGGATGGGGGCTTCGGTGACCAAGCGACACGTTTCGATGACCTCCCGCACGCTGAAGCCTTCGCCGTTGCCGAGGTTGTAGGCCTTCACTTCGCCCGGTGTCGTCGCGCCCAGCGCCAGCACGTGCGCGTCGGCGAGGTCGCAGACGTGGATGTAATCGCGGATGCACGTGCCGTCCGGCGTGCCATAATCCTGCCCGAAGATTTTGATATTCTCGCGTTTGCCCAGCGGAACCTGGAGGATTAAAGGAATCAGGTGCGTTTCGGGTGTGTGGGCTTCGCCGATATCGCCGTCGGGATGCGCCCCGGCGACGTTGAAATACCGCAGCGACACCACGCCGAGGTTGTAAGCCGTCGCGTAGGCCCGCAGCATGTACTCCACGCACAGCTTGCTCGCGCCGTAGGGGTTGATCGGTTCCAGGCGGTCGGTTTCCTCGATGGGCACTCGCTCGGGCGTGCCGTAGACGGCCGCCGTGGAGGAAAAGACGATCTTGCCCACGTTGCACTCGCGCATCGCGTCGAGCAGCGTCAGGCCGATGCGGGTGTTGTTGTGGAAATATTTGTCGGGTTTCTCGACGCTCTCCCCGGCTTCGATGTAGGCCGCCAGGTGGATCACCGCTTCGATGTCGTGTTCGCGGAAGGCGTTTTGAAGCGCCTCCCCGTCGGCGACGTCCGCGACGACCAGTTCGCACTCGGGGACGGCTTCGGCGTTGCCTTTGCAGAGATTATCGTACACCACGCATTCCTGTCCCGCGTCCTGCAGCGCGCGGACGATGTGCGATCCGATATAACCCGCTCCACCGGTCAGTAATACGTTCATCGCGCGTGATCCTTTCGAAATAAATGTGAGGAACAATTATAGAAGGCGATGACGACGACGACAATGGTTGGACGACGGAGACAGCGATTCCGCAGGTTGGGTTGTTGCGGGGCGAAGAGGCTGGACTTATGACATTTTGGCGAGGGTGTCAGCTTCGGATGGCCCTTGGTATGCCCCACGGCGCGGGGATTGGGCGTGGCCGGTGCTTCATCGGCGGATGGTTGCCAGACGCGGAAGGGATTGGTGATACGGTTCGGGGGCTACGGTTGTGTTGTCGCGTCAGGTCGGGGCGCGTGCCTGGGGCCGATACAGTTCCGCCAGCATCCGGCGGGCCACGTGGAGCATGCTCATGGCCGCCCGCACCGCCGGTTTGAGGTTGCGGCGGAAGAAGGCGGTGAAGACGTTCAGGCACCATTGCGTCTGTTCCTGTTCCACGGTCCCGTCCAACTGTCGCCGTCGACACCCCGGTCAGGTCCGTCAGGGTCGCAACGCGCGCGATGGTGTCCGCCGAGGGCAAAGCTTGCCCCAGCCATCGCCGCCACAGTCCGCTGAAGGACGTCTGGCTCAGCGCGTTGAGACTGCCCAGGCGACAAAAACACATGGCCATCACCGCGCGCACGATCACCGAGGTGGGAATCTGCGCCTGCCTGCGTCGATCCGTAACGGCATCCAGGGCTCCATCCCACTTCAGGACGGCTCTTCCGTAAGCCAGCAGCCTGCGAAGAATAGTCTTACTCCCGTCGGTTGCGAATTTTGTCCCAGTGGAGGCGGGAGATCTCTTCCATGAGCTCCTTCGCCTGTTGATAGTCCCGGACCCACTGGCGGACGGCCGCTTCCCACGCTCGTGGAACGTACAGTTGGCGTGTCCGTCCGCTTTCGCTGACGACCAGGTACAGGCTCTCGTGCGGATGGCCCCGGGTGCAGCGGCACGAGGGTTTGCCGCACATTCGCTTGCGGGACAGCAGCGTACCGCGAATCAGGCCTTTTTGACCGATCAACTGGGCCAGTTTGGAGCGAAAGCTCCGCTCCTGGCCGGACATGCCGGACCGTGATATTCGTTTTGTGTCTGACATAATATCATTATGACAGATTACGAATCAAAGTCAAGTGAAAAACGAATGCGAATCTGCTCGTGAGTAGACAAAGCAAGCTAACCCCCGTACTCACCAAACGGTTACAACTCAAAAATTATCTCGTTTGCGGAATCGCTGC
>JAFGJE010000237.1 GCA_016929245.1 Phycisphaerae bacterium | reverse complement strand
TCTGGTTATTCCAGGCCAGGTCCAACGCACCGATGACCAATCGTTTATCGTTGAACTGGCGGACATCGGTCAGGCCGGAATTGGTGACCGTTGCCGCCGTTCCGTTGTCCACGTTCAGCGAAATCGTCGTCGTCGTGGGATCGTACGACGCCTCCAGGTAGTGCCACTCGTCGTCGAGGACGTTCAGATCGAAATACACATTATCATCCGCTGAAGTACTGTATACTTTGAACTTCACTTCATACTCGTCGTCGGAGTCGTAGTCTTCGATCGACAGATAGAATGAGGAATTTTTCCCGAAAATGAGGGGAGCGACGGTGGCTTCCTGGTCGTCGCCGGCTTTGAACCACAACGAGATGGTGAATCCATCGCTGAAGTCGTAGTCCGTAGTCGCGAATTCCGTGTAGACCGTCGATACACGGTTCGAGGCCGGATCCAAACTGACGGCCTGGCCGTAACCGGTCGGACCATCAACGTATGTCACACCGCCCGACGGCGCCCAGGTGGATAAGTCCAGCCCGAGCGATCCGCTGTCGGTCAGTTCAGCACCTTCGCTGAAATGATATTGCAATAGCGGCGTCGCCTGGACGGTCAAGTCCGGTAGCAGCAACGCGGCAGCCAACACAACTAGAATTCGTCTTTCTTTCATCGTTTGTCTCCTTTAGTCAAACAAAATAGTTCCAATATGTAAGCCATGTAAAAACTCCGTTTCCTCCGCATATTCCTTTGTAATTCAGTTCGATTCCTTCGGCGGGGCGGTGGTTCGTCCGCGCTGGAACGCGCCGGTGAACCGCCTCGTCGCCGATATCGGTATTTTGCCTTCCGTCAGGTCCATCAGCACCTCGACGGCTGTTCGGGACATTACCGGTTCGGGCAGGCACACGCCGGTGATTTCGTACGGCATGCCCACGCGTTCCCAGGCGGACATGAAGCTGCACAGCGATAAATCCCGCGGCACGGATATCCCTTTCTCGCTCGCCAGGTACATCGCGGTGTTGAACGTGATCCCGTTGAAGCAGATCAGCGCCGTAACCGGCCGGGACGCATTCAGCATCATCCCCATCGCCACGATCAGTTCGGAATGGTCGGCCACCTGCCGAATGTGGGACGTGTCCAGCCCGGCGGCTCGGACTTCCTCCACAATGGAGGCATACCGCTGACGCATCGCGTAATGCACGTTTTCATAACCGAGATATCCGATGCGCGTATGGCCCAGTTCCACGAGATGTCGCACGAGCATTTTCGCGTGGGCGGCTTCGTCGCAGTTGACGCACCAGCAGGCCTCCTCCGGATTGCGGTTCAACCAGACCGTCGGGACGCCCAGTTTTTCGAGTTGCTCGTCCACCTGGTGAGGCACCTGCCCGATGACGGGCAACGCCAACACACCGTCGACCGCCAGTTCGGAAAACAGCCGCGGCGGCTCGACGAATTTCCGCGTGTTGTAATCGATATGCAGCGGTTCCCAGACGAGGGAATAATCCCGCCGCGCCAGTTCGTTGATCGCCGGGTCGAAATATCCGTTGTGCGGCGAGGAGCATTCGTTGGTCGTACCGTATTGCACCACCACGCCGGCGATGCGTCGGAATTTCCCCTGCCGCATCGCCCTCGCGGCGGCGTGGGGACGGAATCCCAGCTCGCGGGCGACCTTGCGGATCATCTTGTCCCGATTCTGGACGCGCTTCCAGGAGGCTTTGTTCTTGCCCGTCAGCGCCCGGGAGACAATCCCCACCGAGACACCCGTTCGATCCGCGATTTCCTGCAATGAACTCAATTCGTCACCTGTAATGCGAAAAGAAACCAAAAATAATATCGTTACAATTCGTAACGATGCCAATTTTAACATAACTATATATTCTGTCAAGAGTTTTTTATCAAATTATGACATACAAATAGATTCGCATTGTTTATATCTTCTTTTTTGTTAAATAGTTATATTTTATCAAAATGTTGTATTCTTCGAGATTCTGTAACGATATGGGTGATTCTGGGAAATGAACCATGGATGGAAGTGGATTTTTCGTTATGAAGGATCGCGGGAAATGGATGGAGGTTGAATGCTCCCTAGGCCTTGACGAAATTCTTCTTGCCGCATTACGATAATCTCATGAATACACTGATGTCGGAAACCGATCCGCCAACTGACGCCAATCCAAGCGACGTTTCTTCTCCCATCCCAACCCCCAAACTCCTCGGCCCGACAATTTTTGTCTACGTCATCAGTACGCTTGCGGGTTGGATCGCGGGGAGTATGGTGGCGATTCTCAGCAGGCCGGAGCCTATCTTTATGTTCAATTGGCCTATGATTATGGGTTATTATGCCCGACGTTCCGGGCCACTTGGCGGCTTGGTAGCGGCATGGATTTGGACGAAGAGCATGACACGGCATGTACGGAACTCCAAATCTCCACGCAGGATTGCTTTACATGGGGTATTCTGGGGTATCCTTGTAGGATGGATCGCGGCAGTAATTCTCTGGGGATTTATATTATTTATTTTTGGGGGAATTGAAGATTTGTCTCCTCCCGTAGTGCCATTGGGAATTGAATGCGTACTCATTTTCGGTAGCATCGGCGGATTGGGAGCGGGAATCATCTGCGGTGGAGTCTGGGCGATCTGGACGCGTCGCATTCAACAACAAAACAGAATATAAATCTTCGAATCAATATGGACACGCAGAATACAACCAATGAATCGTCAACCGATAACCATCAAAGCGACGATTCATCCACCCTCCTTCTTAATTTGAAAAACCCGGCGAAATTCGTTTACGTTATCAGCATCCTCGCGGGTTTGGCGGCGGGGACGCTTCTTGCTTTGGTAAGTTGGAGGCAGGGAGGTGATCTTTTTAGCTTGCCGAATTTAATGGGTTTCATCGGTTTACTTTCTGGCGCGTTTGGGGGAAAGGTGGCAGCGTGGTTCTGGACGAAACGGATGACGTTTCATGTTCGCAACCATGCAACTTCATTCGGAATTGCGATTCTCGGAGTGATTTGGGGATTGTTCGCCGGATGGTTGGCGGCAGCGATTTTTTGGATAGCCCTGTCACCGGTTCTTTATGCTATGGATCAAGGAAGTGTCGTGAGAATTATCCTCGTGATTATACACGGCGTCGGTATTTTCGGTAGCATCGGCGGATTGGGAGCTGGTATCATCTGCGGCGGCGCGTGGGCGATTTGGACCAGGCCGGGGAAATGAACTTCTCCCCTCCGGGGGACGGCAGGGAGAGGGCGTTTGCGCCACGTTTCGAGCTGTTACGCACCGTATTTCTCTTTCTTCCGAATCCGGCCTTGGGCCCATTGCTCATCCAAATCCAGATCATACCGGGCCGCGAGCTCGAATATTAGAAACAGCATGTCGTACACCTGGTGGACCGGTTCCTCTCGATTCCGCAAGGAGGATCGCAAGTGAGACAATTCCTCCCCCAGCCAATTCAGGATTTTCTCAACCGGTTCGTCCGTCGCGCCGATCCCGCGGATAAACGCTCCGGCTTCATCACGATATTGGTTTAATGACATGCAGCCGCTCCTGAAAACCCTTGCGTCCAACGGCGGAATTCGTTATAGCCGTGGCCTGGACGGCGTTTTGATTATTCTCAGGAATCGTACTCGATAGGATGGAACAAACCCATGATTTCCTTTCCGCATTTTCCGAAACGTAAGGTGCATTGTCTCGACGGCGTGTGGGATTTCGCTTTTCTGGAGGACGTCGATTCGCCGGCTTCGCTGTCACCGGCGTCGTTGGAGTTTACGCACAGAATGCCCGTGCCCGGCGTGTTCGACGCGTATCCCGATTTTGCCGGCCGGCGCGGAACGGGCGTGTATCGCACCTTTATTTCCGTCGCGCCGAATACGAAAGGCCTGCTGAACCTGCAGGGATTGGGAATGTGGGCGGCGGTATTTGTCGACGGAGAATTGATCCGGGAAATCCCCCTGCCCTACAGCGGTGTAACCGTAGTCGTCCCCGCATCGGCGCAGGCGCGGCGCGAACTGGTGATCGTGACGGACAATCGCTTCGACGCGGAACGAGTTCCCTTATTTGAAACGATTTTCGACTTCTACGGATACGGCGGCGTGTATCGTTCGGTGATCTGGCATGAACTCCCCGCCGTCGGCGCCATCGAGCGGGTGCGGATTTCCACGCTCGATCTCAAGCAAGGCCGCGTGCGGGCGCGGGTGGAATACCTCCAGGAACCGGCAACCCAGAATCCGTCATTCGCCGTCGATGGTGAGCCCGTGGAACCCGTGGAAATCACCCGCGAGGGAAACACCTTGACGGCCGTTCTTGACGTTCCCGATCCGGCCTGCTGGTCTCCCGCGTCGCCTCATCTGCATCTGCTGACGGTATCCGGCGGCGAGGATGAAATCGTCGAGCGCTTCGGCCTGCGCACCGTCGAAGCGAAGGGAAAGCGGATTCTCCTGAACGGCGAACCGATTCAACTTCTGGGATTCTGCCGGCATGAAGCCCATCCGCAGCACGGGCCCGCGTTGCCGATGTCGCAACTGGCGCAGGACCTGCAACTGCTCAAGGCGATGGGATGCAATTTCGTGCGCGGCTCGCATTATCCGCAGGATCCGCGCTTTCTCGATCTGTGCGACGAAATGGGCATGTTAGTCTGGGAGGAAAGCCTCGGCTGGGGACAGGTCGACGCCGTCGCGCACAGCGCTCCGCGCTTTATCGATTTGCAGGAACAGCAAACGCGATTGATGGTGCGAAACAGTTATAACCATCCCTGCGTAATCCTCTGGGGATTCCTGAACGAATGCGGCAGCCATAGGAAGGAACTGGCGGGTTTGTACGAGCGACTCATCGCGGCGATTCGGGAAGAAGACGCCGGCCGACTCGTCACCTACGCCAGCAACCATCCCTACGAAGACCTGCATTTCAGCCTGTGCGACGTGGTGTCGATCAACACCTATCCCGGCTGGTATGCGCATGACATAGACAATCCCAATCCCCTCCAAGAAATTCCACGTGAAATGAACAAGCTCTGCCAATCCCTGTCGGAGCGAAACCTGGACGACCGGCCTTTGATTATTTCCGAGATCGGCGCCGGGGCGATATACGGCTGGCGGGATCCCTGCGCGTTTCACTGGTCGGAAGGATATCAAAGCGAGTATCTCAAGACGGTCTGCGAAATCATTGTCGGATCGGAGGATTTCGCGGGATTGGCGTTGTGGCAGTTCTGCGACATCCGCACGTATCCCGGCGCCCGGGCGCTGACCCGGCCTCGCGCGTTCAACAACAAAGGAATCGTGGACGAATACCGCAGGCCGAAACTCGCGTTTGAAACCGTCAAAGATTTATTCACGCGACAGACATGACGCGGATTCGGATCGTCACGAATTAATGAAAATCCCCGATCCAGGAAAGATGCTGTTCCAGCGGGGTCTTCGCCAGCGCGTTAACCAGTCGTTTGTCCGCCGTGAACATAACGGACCGGTTTCGCGCCGCCAGCGCCAGATACAAACAATCATAGACCGTCCGTTTCGTTCGCGTCGCCAGCGCCAAAGCGGATTCCACCAGTTGACGGCTGGGCGTGATTTTCAGCGGGAGCGTCAGAATATCCGACAATAACGCGCGAGCTTCCTTCTCATCGATCTCGTCGCGCGCGTGCCGCTTCCAGATCACGTTCGCCACTTCCGAATAGATCAAATCCGGCGCATGCAGTTTACCTCGGGATGCGAGTAATTCCCGTGCCTGCGGAGAGATCGTTTCCCGAAAAAACGCGGCCGCGATGACACTGGCGTCGACGATGCATTTCTTCATCGCCGACGATCCTCGCGGATCAGCCTGGCGCTGCTGGAAAAGTTTCTACCGGCGAATTGTTTTTTCCAACGATCCAGCACCGTCTCGATTTCCTGCGCGCCGAGATCGGCAGCCTGTTCCAGCAGCAACTTGGCTTCGCTCTGCAAAGAGCGACCATGTTGTTTGGCCCGGGCTTTTAACCGCTTGATCTTCTCGGCATCCAATCCGCGAACCAGAATATCAGGCATGATCAGTATCTCCTGGTAATATGCACTCGTATGCTATCATAATGATAGCATATAATATTTCGCCGGACAAGATATCTCCCTATGAATTCTTTGCTTCTGCAAGTCTACGACGCACATATCACAGGTTACGATAGATATCTCTTCGATGGGCGATGCGGATCACGTATACGATTAACACATTGTCTTCGATTTCATACACGATGCGATAATCGCCGACGCGGATTCGGTAAGCGTTTTCGGCACCGACGATTTTTGTACATCCCGACGGCCGAGGGGTACGGGCTAGGCTGTCAATGGCTTTGGCGATTCGACGTCGGTGTGGATTGGGGATTTTCCCGAGCGCCTTTTCCGCTTGCGGTTTGATCCTGATGCGGTAGGCCATCGGTTACAACCCCAAAGCCTTTTTCACTTCCGTCCAGGATTTGCCTGGTTTGTTTCGGGATTTTTTGATTTCCTCCAGGTCCATCTTATCTTCCAGGCGTTCCAGAAGTTCCAGGTCCTCCAGGGGCACGAGGGCGAAAAGATTCTTCCCCCGGCGCTCCACAACCACGCGTTCGCCCAGCAGGGAAACGCGATTGCCGAGATCAGCCAGTCTCTCACGGGCTTCGGTAATCGGTAAAGTGGTCATCGTCGAAACTCCAATCTTATGTTCTGTACAAATTGTACGTTTCGTACGCTTTGTAAGCAAGCGGTTTTTTTCTTTTATTCAAACACCACCGACGCGTATCCGACGGTGGTGTCGTCGAGATCGTGGGGGTAACGTTCGTGTGTGATTTCGTAGCTGTTGGTGTAGGCCAGCACCCGGCCTGTCGCGGCGCCCATGGCCTGCACGGCGGCGATGGTCGCGGCGATGGCGCCGGCGCCGCAGGCGTTGTGGTGTCGCGCGGCTTCGGGGACGACGGCGGGGGCGTCCATCGCTTCGATGAGATCGAGCATGCGGCGGTCGTTGGCGCGGGCGAAGGCCTCGGACTTTTCCCCGTGTCCGCCGGGATGCCCGAAGTGTCCGCCGTGGTGCGTCAGGTCCGTGCTGCCGACCACGCACACACGTTTATCCGTCTGCCCGGCCAGCACCTCCCCGACAGCCCGGCCGATGGCGACGGCCTGGTCGGTCGGCGGAACGGCGATGGGCACGATCTTCGCCTCGGGCGCGAGCACCCGGAGAATCGGCGCCTGCACCTCCAGCGAATGCTCGCGGGCATGGGCGGCCGGGTTGGCGCGCAGAAGATCACTATGCTCCAACAATTTGGCGGCGAGTTCTTCCTCCACCGTGACATCTCCTAAAGGCGTCTCCCACGCGCCGGTCGGCCAAACCTCTCCCGTTTGAACCTCGCCGGTGTGATCGGCTCCGAACAGAACCACCGTTTGGATATTTCCCCCGGCCAGCAGGGCTTTGAAGGTCATCACTGCCAGTCGGCCTGAATACACCCATCCGGCGTGGGGAACCAAGCCGCCAAACAACGCAGCCGGAAGGTCGTCGGGAAGCGAAACAGACGCCGCGAGTTGCTCCACGTGACGCCGACAGGCGTCGGGAGAGGCGTCGTAAAAGCGGCCGGCTTGAACGGCGGGACGAATTTGCATTTTACACCTCCAATCGGTGAAAAAAAGGTATAGCCAAATTCTCTGAATTATTGTATAGTAGATATCTTCTTGCAGGAAAGCCCTTTCCTTCGACCCACGGGGGGCTTGGAATGCAAGTAGCTGTATTCACGATGGATGCCGCAAACGACGGAAGCTGTATGTCGAAGGATAAACGTAAGTTACACGATACTGCCGCCTTGCGTGCGTTGGCGGGGGGTGAAGAAATTTCTGCGGAACCCGAGGAACTTTACAGTCCCCCGGAAACAACGCGACCGATTCCGTCGGCGCCTGATGGACGGTATGTTCCGGATGCCGATCTGGTTTCTCAACCCACGAACACGGAGAATCCATTGCCCAGTTACAACTCCAACGGATCGCGGGCGACATCACGCAAGGGGACGAGTCGCGCCGCAGGCCGGCCGAACTATCACGTGGGAATCCAGTTCCGCAAGACGATCATTCCGCTGCTGCTGGTGATGGCGTTGATTTTAATCGCCCTGGGCGCATTTACGCTGGTGAAAGTCAACAACAGCTCTCCGGAAGCCATCGCCGACAATCCGTTCCTGGAAAACGGAAAGCTGTTCGCCGGGGTGTCGATCGCCCTGGGCGTTTGCCTGATCGCGGGGGGCGCGTTCTTCCACTACGAGGTGAAAAAGCATCATCTCGAAAACGGCGGGGGGAAGAAAAAGTAGTCGCGGATTTAAGCTTTTCTATATCCTGTATTCCGCTTTTTTTGAGGCCGCAATAGGCGACCTCTTCATGGAAACCTTCTAAAGACTCTACGGGTTGCAAGTCCGCGTATCCCCCGATACGATGGTTTTATATGAATTCGATTGAGGAAATTCTGGAAGAATTGCGCTTGGGGCGCATGATCGTTCTGGTGGACGATGAGAGTCGTGAGAACGAGGGCGACCTCGTCTGTGCCGCTCAAAAGGTAACGCCCGAGATCATCAACTTCATGGCCCGGTTCGGTCGTGGGATGATCTGTGTGCCGATGACGAACGAACGGGCCGACATGCTGGGGCTGCATCCCCAGTCGCCGGAAAACACCTCCCTGCACGGGACGGCCTTTACCGTCACGGTGGACGCCGCGACGGGTGTTACCACAGGCATCTCGGCGGCGGATCGTGCCCGGACGGTGCGGGTGCTTTGCGATGAATCCGCCAAACCCGCGGACCTGGTGCGTCCGGGACACATGTTCCCGCTGCGGGCGGTCGAAGGCGGTACGCTGGTTCGCGCGGGACAGACCGAAGGCGGCGTGGACCTGGCGCGACTGGCGGGCCTTAAACCCATGGCTGTCATCTGCGAAATCATGAAGGACGACGGCACGATGGCCCGGCGCGACGACCTGGACGCCTTCTGCCGCGAGCACGGCCTGAAGATGTGCTCCGTCGCCGACGTGATCCGCTATCGTTCGCGATCGGAAAAACTCATCCGCCGCGAGGTGGAAATCGATCTGCCCCTGGAGGCCGGGGTGTTTCACCTGATCGCGTACACCTCCGCGGTCGATCCCGAACCGCACGTGGCGCTGTGCTACGGCGGGGTGGGCGCCCTTGACGAACAAGGTCGGCCGATTCTTCACGACGAACCCGTTCTCGTGCGCGTGCACAGCGAATGTCTCACCGGCGACGTGTTCGGTTCGCTGCGCTGCGACTGCGGACCGCAATTGCAGACCGCTTTACAAGCCGTCGTCCAGGCCGGAAAGGGCGCGGTTGTGTACGTCCGCCAGGAAGGGCGCGGTATCGGATTGATTAACAAGCTCAAAGCCTATCACCTCCAGATCGAGCAGGGGATGGACACCGTCGAGGCGAACCTGCACCTGGGGTTCGAAGCCGACCGGCGGGACTACGGTATCGGCAACCAGATTCTCCGCGACCTGGGCCTGCGCAAGCTGCGCCTGATGACGAACAACCCGCGTAAAATTTACGGCCTGGAAGGTTTCGGGCTGGAGATCGTCGAGCGCGTGCCGCTGGAAATCCCCGCCGGGGAACACAGCCAAAAATACCTGCGCACGAAAAAAGATAAACTCGGCCACTTGTTGGATAACGTATAGCATTCCTCATCCCCGATATGGGATGACCGTCGTGGGATGGAAGGATTACGGGATCGTCGGCGTCGCGACGGGGGGTTTTCGTTTTTCCAGGCGGAACTGCACTTTCGGCGCCGGCCCGATGAGCCGCAGGTTCACCTCCGGCGGGAACGACACGATCACGTCCCGCGGCAGCCAGGAGGCGGTGCCTTTCTTGTCGTCGTCGGTCAGTTCGATGTACGCCCGCACGTTCTCGGGTTTGAGATCCTTCGGTTCGCCTTCGAGGGTGAGTTTCGGCCTCCAGTCGGACGCGGTGTTGGGCACGAAAACGTAGTCCTTCCACGTCGTGTTGTTCGCTTCGGACCAGGCGGCTGGGCACAGAAGCCGGATCGTCACCGGAACGTCCTGCGTCACGCGGGTGGAAATCACCTCCACCGCGAACGTGACGGTTTTGGGGGTCGTCGTGACCGGCTGGGTTTCCAGAATCGGATTGACTTCCGCGACGACGGGTTTATCGGGAGGCAGTTCCTTCAGATTCACGGGAACGGTTTTCAGACGGGGGGGCAGTCCTTGCAGTCGTTCCTGGATTTTTTTCCACCGCGATTCGGCGACGCGCAATTCGACTTTCGGCGCCTCCCCCGTCAGGCGAAACGTCGCGCCCTGGGCGTCCAGGTCCACCGGCACGTCCGGCAGAACCGTCAGACGATCCAGGTTCAGGGGAATCGCCTCGGGTTGAATGTCTTTGATCGTAATCCCGCGTCGCGTCAGGCCGGCGGCTTTCTCCAGCAGCGTCGCCGCGTTGATCGACCGTTCCCCGGCGGCGTATTCCTGTGAAACGTCGTAGCTCAGCATGGAACCCCTGGCGTTGAGGTCATGGCGGAACTGCAACAGCGCCGTTTTCGATCCGGAGAGGGTGAAGGACAGCTCGAACTGGGTGTTTCCCAGCAGCGCCACGGTTTTGGATTCGCCCGTCGTCAGCGAAAGCGTGGATTTGAGTTTCACCTCGTCGGTGAATTCCATGTCCGCGTACACCCAGATCAGCAGCGTCGCCAGCACGATCCAGAAAGCGCTGTGGGCCTTGCCCAGCCACCACAGACGGCTGAATCGCGGCGCCGTCGGTTGCGGGTGCGGGTGCATCGGCGTCATGAACCCTCTCCTTCTTTTTGCGTTTTGCGCTGACGCTTCGCCAGCGCCGGAGCGAGCAGTTCCGTGAGCATTTCGCGCACGGCTTCCTGCGTCATGCCGATGTACAACTGGGCTTCATACGCCAGCGCGATGCGTCCGGTTTCCTCGCTGACGACCAGCACCAGGGCGTCGGACTCCTTCGCCAGTCCCAGGGCCGCCCGGTGCCGGCTGCCCAGGGAGGGGTCCACCTCTTCGCTCTCGGCGAGGGGGAACTGGCAGCCCGCGGCGGCGATGCGCCCCTCATGGAGAATCACGCCCATGTCATGCAGCGCCGAACCGGGATAGAAGATGGTATTGAGAAGTTCGGCGGTCAGGTCGGCGTTGATGATCGTCCCGGAGCCGATGAGGGAACCCAGTCCCACGCTGCGCTCGATGGCGATGATCGCGCCGATCTTGTTGCGCGACAGGTAGGCGGAGCTGCGGATCAGCTCCTCGACCATTTCCTCGATTTCCGAATGCCGGCTTTGGAATATCCGCGCCTGCCCGATGGAGATCAGCGCCCGGCGCAGTTCCGGCTGAAACGCCACCACGAAGGCGATAAAGGCGAACCAGAGAAACTGGGAATACAGAAATTCGATGCGCCGCCAGTCGTCGCTTCCGGGCAGGAGGCGGACGGCGACGAACACGATCGCCAGCAGCACGATCGCGCCCTTGACCAGCCTCGCGCCGCGCGTCCCGCGGAGGAATCGCATCACCAGCCAGACCACCAGCGCGATCATCAGCAACTGCACGACGACCACCGCCGTGTCGTAGGCGGCGACGCGACGAAGATAAGTCACAATGGCGTCGGCGATTTCGTGCATACATTCCTTTTCTTCCGCGCGCAAAAAGGAGATTCCCGTGCGCGGATTTCACCAAGGGAATGTATCGGCGGATTCAAGTGAGTTTCTGAAACGAAAGTTCCAACGCCAACGGGAGTTAACGGATTTCCGGGCGCGTCGCGAGTCCGCGCTGTCGGGAAAATGTTTTTTACACGGAATTCACCGCCGCCGCGACCGTTAGTGCCTGGCGGACGGGCGCCACGTCGTGAACGCGAAAGATGCTCGCGCCGGCGGAATACCCCGTTACACAAGCCCCAATCGTCCCTCCCAGGCGGTCGGCGGGGTCCGTCGCGCCGGTCAATTCGCCGAGGAATCGCTTTCGGCTGGGCCCCAGGAGCACCGGAACGCCCAGGCGAGTCAGTTCCCTCACTCCCGCCAGCAACGCCAGGTTGTGCTCCAGGCGCTTTCCGAACCCGATGCCCGGATCGACGATGCAATATTCCCGCGGCAGGCCGGCGGCGACGGCGACGGCGATTCGCTCGGTCAGGAAGGCTTTAACTTCCGCGACGACGTCCTCGTACCGCGGGTCGGCCTGCATGGTCGCCGGTTGACCGAGCATGTGCATCAGGATGACGGGAACCTTCCGTTCGGCGGCCAGGGGAAACATTTCCGGATCATCTCGCCCAGCCGAAATGTCGTTGAGAATCGCCGCTCCGGCGTCCAGGGCGAACCGCGCGACGGCGGATCGCGTGGTGTCGATACTGACCAGCGCGCCGGCCTGTCGGGCGGCGGCGCAAACGGCGGGGAGAATCTCCGCCAGCCGGGAGATCTGATCGTCCGGGGAAACACGATCCGAGCCCGGCCGGGTGGATTCCGCGCCGATGTCGATCACGTCCGCGCCGTCGGCGAGCATCCGACGGGCCTGCCGGGTCGCGTCGTCGGGTGAGAAAAACGCCCCGCCGTCGGAAAAGCTGTCCGGCGTGACGTTCAGCACGCCCATCACCACAGGCCGACGGGTATGATGCGAACGTAATATATCCACAAGAGAAATTGACATGACTGGGATCGCTATTTCACCTTTTTCATCCACGCGTCGATTTTCATCAGGCGCCGCACCCTTTCGGCCGTCGGATCGTACGGGTCGAGATCGGGAAGAATTTGCCGGAGCAGTTCGTACAGGGCGACTTCGCGCCGAGAGTCGGGCGCCTGGGACTTGACGGTTTTACGAAGCTCCTCCAGCAGAGGACGCGCCGCGCGAGCGCCGAGGGTGTTGAGGGTCGCCTGGGCTTCGTCGCGCGTCGTCGCGTCGGCGGACAGGAGATTCGGCAGGAGTTTTTCCACCTGCAGGCGATCCTGTTCCAGCTGACGGCTTCGCGCCGTCGCGAGAAGGTCCTGCAGGGCGGATTTCCGCGATTCGCTCATGTGCTCCGCCAGTTGCGTTTCCGCCCCGCCGGCCAGCGCGACCACCGCCGAGTACTTCAGTTCCTTTTGCAGCGTTTCCAGGCGTTGTACCAGCAGCTCCAGTCCTTTGTCGCGATCCTCGGTGTTCGCCTGCTCCGCCAAAACGCGGATCACCGCCGGCTGGTCCGCCGCGAGCAGGGCGCGGACATACTCGAGCCAGGCGGCGCGAGTCTCCGCCGAAGACGCGTTGTCGGCCGAGAACAACTGCCACGCCTCCCCGAGCACCGGCACGGCTTCGCCGGCGCGTTCATCCGCCAGCAATAATTTCCCCGCTTCGCGTAACGTCCCGGCGACCCCGGGGGATTGGGCGCCTTTTAAGACCTCCGCCTTCCGCAGCAGCACCGCGATGCGCAGCGCCGTCACGTCGGGGCGTTTCGCGAGAAAAGCGAGAATTTCATCGAGGATTCGCGCGTCCGCCTGCCGAGAGAGACTCAACACGCCGTCGGCGGCTTCCTTCCGGACGACGGGATCCGGTTCGAGTTTCGGATCCGTTCGCCGCAGGATGGTTTGGAGATATTCCTTCCCGTCCAGCGCGATCAGCGCCGCCAGCGCCGCCTGACGCACCCCGCGATCTTCATCCCCCACCAGCGGCGCGATCGCGCCGGCGGAGCCTGTCGCTTGCAGCCGCGAGAGACCGCCGATGGCGGCCAGGCGAATCAACGGCGACGGATCGCTCAGCGCCGAGGTTAAAACGGGTTCCACGGCCGGATCCGGAAGCGCCCCCAAGGCGGAAAGCAGACTCTCCCGAAGCGTGAGGGAATTCTTTCGTTCCGCCGCCTGACGATATCGTTCCACCAGAACGTGAATCGCCCTGGTTTTTTGGGCGTCGCTTAACGGTTTGTCGGCGGCGATGCGACCCAGCGCCTCCGCGGCGGCGGCGGCTTCTTCCTCCCCGCGCAGGCGGATTTCATTCAACAGCGCCCCGACGGCTTGTTCCGAACCCAGCCGACCCAGCGCCTTGAGCAGTCCCACCCGCACGTCGGGAATCTGCTCGGCGCGCAATCGCCCCAGCAGCAAACCCATGGTTTTGGGATCGGCGAGATTGGCTTCCAGGACGGCGGCCGATTCGCGCACGCGCGGATCGTCGTCGAACAGGAGCAATCGAACCCGCTGCCGCACCTCGGGAGGGATTTCCTGGTTGGCGGCGATCATGCGGTCGGTGAGCGTTTCCCCCAACAGGCGAACCTCCGCGATCGGATCATTCAGAAACGACAGGAGAATTTCCGCTCGTTGCGGTTTCGGGGTGATGTTGTACAGGGATTCCAGCGACTCGATCAGGCGGGCGCGAAGCCGGGTGCTTTGCCGTTCAAGCGACATTTTCGCGCGCGTCAGGCCGTCGTTCCTCTCCCGCAACCAGGCGACGTCGTCCTTGTCGCGCTGTTTGTCGAACCAGGCGTCCCACATCGAACGGCTGGCGCCGAAGCGGCGAATGTTGGTCATCCGTTGCAGCGAATCCGCCGCGGTCGAACGAATCAGCGAGTCCGGGTCGTCCAGCAACTGGATCAGCGCCTCGATGCACCGCTTTTCCACGATGCGTTGCAGGGCTTCGATGGTCACGCGGCGGACGGCGCGATCCAGGGCGGGGTTGTTCGCCGCGGCGATCAGGCGATCCGTTACGCCGTGATTCTGATACGTCACCAGCGCCCGGGCGGCCGAGGGACGAACCTGCGGTTCGTCGCCGGTCAGCATCGCCATCAGCGGCGCGATGAATTCCTTGCGCCCGCCGCCGTATTCCGCGATCGCCTCGGCCACCGCCTGCTGCGCACCGAGGTTGGACGAGTCGACGAGACACTGTCGCAACACCTGGATCGCGCGGTCGGAAGGATTCGCCAGAAGCAGCCGGGCCGCGTCCAGGCGCGTTTCCGCGGTGCGCTTCGGATCGCCCAATTGCCGTTTGAGCGTCTGAAGCGTCAATTCCTCCTCAGCCGGGAGGGACTTCGCGGGGGCCGTGCGGGCCTGCTGCGCCCAAACACCACCCGCCGTCGTCCCCACGATCAACACCAGAATCCATTGCCTTACCGGAATCATCCGTCTCTCGATTCACGCCGCGCGTCCCAGTTCCATTCGTGCAGCATAATTCGGATCGGGGGGATTGTCAATTTCAAGGTCATCGAGTTCGCCGTACCCGATACTTCCAGATGCACCAAACCGTCCAAAGGGCGTCGCGAAACCCGATTTTTTTTCCCTGCGCGTAGCCGCGCGCTTTATAGCGTATGGGAATCTCGCGGACGGCGCATCCTCTGGCGGCCAGTTTGGCGGTGATTTCCGGTTCGATCCCGAAACGATTCTCCTGAAGGAGGAGGGATTGCAGAACGTCGCGGCGAACGGCTTTCTGACAGGTTTCCATATCGGTCAGTCGCAGGCCCGTGAAGAAATTGCTCAGGCAGCTCAGCGCGCGATTTCCCATCACATGCCACCACCGACCGCCGGACGCGCGCGCGGAAAAACGCGAACCATACACCGCGTCGGCCCGGCCGGCGAGAATCGGTTCGATCAGGCGGGGATATTCAGCCGGGTCGTATTCCAGGTCCGCGTCCTGAATCACGACGATCTCTCCCGTCGCGACGCGAAATCCCGTCCGCAACGCGGCGCCTTTGCCTCGATTGTGCTCGTGCCGCAACACGCGGATCGATTCGCCCCGTCCGACGCGATCCAGCACCTCGGCGGTTCCGTCCGTCGAACCGTCGTCCACGAGAATGATCTCTTTTGCGGGCGGCGTCGCACGAACGGCTGCTACAATCGCCTCCAGGGTAACCGCTTCATTGTATACCGGTATGATCACGGACAATATCATCGTGCCATCGTATTCCTTCCCGCGTCTTGATCTTGCCGCCGTCGATAGCATATCCTGGCCGGGCGCGAATTGTCCACGTTTGCGTTCGGGCGAAGAAAGTATCAATATCACCCCTCCTAACGGGGTTTCTTCTTTGGGAGGATTTGGGGTATAATTTCCGCGATGCGGAACTTGATACCGATATTGCTGCTTTGTCTGGTCGCGGCGAGTCTGTTGCCGGGTTGCGGTTCGCGTCGTCCCCAGTGGATGGGAGGCAAGCGGGAATCGGACGTGATCCAGCCCACCCGGACGGCGCCGGCGCCCCAACCGACGTCCGCGCCGGGAAAGGATTCGACGACCTCCCGGCCTCGCAGGACGAAGCCCCCCACGTCCACAGTGGGCGACGCGCCCGAAGCCTCCCAGACGCTCAGCCAAACCGAGCCGACCCTCCTGGGGGACGAAACCGCGTCGCGCGGCGACGAACCACTCAGCCTGACCGATCTGCAATCCCTCGGCGGGGATTTACCCTGGGCCGGCGCCAAACCGGACACGCTCAGCGACACCATTCGCCGAGACGAACCGCGGGAATCCGCGGACGGTCCGAAGATCGAATATCATCCCCGCCTGGCGCCGCTGCCGGAAGAGCAGGAGATCGCTCGGTTGGAGAAGGAGCAATCCCTCACGCCGGCGACGACGAACGAGCAGCGCCCCGAACCGGCGGTCCCGAGCGGTTCACCGGACGACCTTCGATCCCGCATGACCGCCCCGGAAGACCAGGCCCAGCCGCCCGCGGCGAAAACCGATGCGCAGCCTCCCGACTTCTCCTCGGACGAACAGGAAGATGTCGCCGTTCCCGAGGAACCTCGAAAACCGTTCGTGGAGGGAAAAGAAGAAGTCGTCGCCGGCATGACGCTTCAGATCAACGATCAAAACGTCTCGATCGACGACGTCCTCGCCGGTCTGCACAAGGAGCTGGCGAAAATTCCCAAGCACGTCTCGCGGGACGAGTTTCGCAAGCAGGCCGCCGAAATCATCGCGCGGGAAATGTACTTCCAGGCCCGAACCGTTCTGATGTGCGCCGAGGCGAAACGACGCCTGGAAGATCCCGTCAAAGATAAAATCAAGGAAGAGATGGCCGACACCCGTCGGGAACTGATCGCCAACGCGGGCGGCAGCGTGGAAACCTTGAAGGAGCAATTTCGTCGGGAAGGCACGACGCTCGAGGAGGCGCTCAAGCGGCACGAGCAGGACATTACCATGCGTTATTACATGCAGGTGAAATTCGCTCCCGCCATCGTCGTGAACCGTCGGATGCTGTGGAACTATTACAAAAAACACAAAACCGATTTCGTGGTCGAGCGCGAGGTGCAAATGCAGATCATCGCCGCGCCGTTTCGACGGTTTCTCCCCGAAGGGGCGCCAAATCCCACGAACGAGGAACTCGAAGTCGCCAAAACCCAGGCCCGGCAAGCCATCGAGAAGGCGGACGCGGACGTAAAGGCAGGGAAGGACTTCGGCGAAACCGCCAAAACCTACAGTCGCGGCCTGCGGGCCAAGCAGGGGGGCGTCTGGCCGATGATGGGCGCGGGCAACTTCCGGAACACCCGCGTCGAAAAGGAGGCCTTCACTCTTCCGGAAGGAAAATACAGCGACATCATCGAAGGCGCCGACGGATATTACATCGTCAAGGCCATGAAGGTTAAACCGGGCAAAATCACCCCGTTTCTCGACGCGCAGGACACGATCGAAACGATCCTCCGAAACGAGCAGTACGACAAACTCTCACGGGAATACATGAACAAACTCTACAAAAACGCCGTCATCGATTCCCCGACGGACTTCATTCCCATGGCGGTCGAACGAGCCCTGGAGCGATACAAGGGAAAGGGATAACGTCTCGCGTTGGTTTTACAGAAAGCGGCCCGCATATTTTTTGATAAAATCCCGCAGGGAATCCAGGATTTCCGGCTGGACTCCGAAGAGATTCTGAAACAAAGGATCCAATAAACGCAGCGTCTTGACGAAGAGATTCTGCTGCGCCTTGTATCCTTTCAAAACGATGCCGCGAATGTTGCTCTCTGATAAATGCTCCAGCCAATGGGGCATATTGGATTCCCTCGGGGAGATATACGAATAAGGACATTGATAGTTGTCGTCGTACCAGGAGAAATCACGCGGCAGAATCCCCCGTTCTTTCGCCAGCCTTTCCACTTCCGTGCCCGGTAGGATGATCAGCGGAGAGACGGACGTTCGCATATTATATTTGCGCAATTGCCGGATGATGTTCAGCGTTTTGTAGGCGTCCGGAAGGGTCTCTCCGGGCAGCGACACCATGGTGAAATAATTGCACCGAATTCCCAACTCCGAACATCGTTTCGCGAAGCCGTGGATTTTGTCGATATTGCATTTCTTTTTCAGATTCGCCAGCACCTTGTCGGAACCCGATTCCAGGGCGAAGTCCATGCTGACGCACCCGGCCTTGCGCATTAAATCCAAGAGGGAAAGATCGGTATCCGCTCGTCCCTCGCAATACCAGTAAATGTGATAGTGGTTGTTGATCAAATATTCGCAGAATTCCCGGACAAATTTTTTACGTTCCGTAAAGGACGGCTCCGTGAACATGAAATATTTCGCGTCGTATTCCTTGATCGCGGCGTCGATCTGTTCGATGGCGGATGACACGGACAACACCCGATACGGCAGAAAACGATTGATGCAGAAAATGCATTTGTTATTGCATCCTCGCCCGAGCATGATCGGGAATGCTTTTTTGGAAGGATCGTTTTCATAGTTTTTAAACGGGATAAACAAACTATAACCGGGCTTATTGATTAAGGGGTAATGGATCCGGAACTTGTCGATGCTCTTTTCGGGTTCTCTGTCGTCGTTATGAACAATATTCCCGTTGTTCCGATAGGACAGGCCCGGGATCGATTGAAAATCGTTTCGATTCTCCGAAATCGTTTTAACCAGTTCCGAAAGGGTGATCTCGCCTTCCCCTCGAACGACGTAATCGATCTCCCGAACCCGCTTCATCGCTTCATCGGCCGTTTTGGAGAAAAAATAACCCCCCACGACAATTTTCGTCCTGGGGGAAAATTCCTTCACCTTTCGAATTAATCCCATGGTGATAAAACGCGCTTCGACGGTCGAAGTAAAACCGATCAGATCGTATGTTCCGTTTTGAATCAAGGAAAACAGCGTGTCCGTTGAATCTTTCACCAAATCCATGTAATCCACATCGCAAAGATCCTGTTGGCGCAGATAATTCGTCAGAAAAACTATGCTGTACGGGAAAAAATGAAAAGGCCTTGTTTTTTGATCGAATCGATCTTCATAGGATTTGGGGCTGACCAGCAATACGTTTATCCGATTCATCCTGGAACCATCCTTGTCTTGTTCTGTGTTTTTTCAGGCGCGAAGATTCAAAAACTTCTGTTTTCCCCGTACGGATCAACGGAAAAAGTAAAAAACATATCGTCGTCTCCGCGGAATTCCTTTTTGTGCAATGCGTTTTTCGCACAGGGATCATCCATAGATAGTATGGAAGCGCCGTTTACTTGTCAAAGAACTCTTGGACGATACGCGAAATCCACGTCGAAACGTCCTGCCTTGAACGACCATTTCGTCATACAGCGTTTTTAACGTATTGGGAAAATTTCCGAATTCTTCCCGGAACCATTCTCCCCGAAATGCGTTGAATAAATCAGGGGGTTGTCAGACTCCGCGACCTGACCCCCGCCTACAATGAGTATGGGTGGAAACATGAACAGGCCCAGGAAGTGAGGTGGGCCATGAACTTCGACTTAATCCTGCTCGACATCGAGGCCCAGCGAGACTTTTTCGTAAGTCGCGGCGCCTGTTATACATCCGAAGCTCCGCAAACCAGGTTCAATCTGTACGCCCTGTTCCATTGGGCCCGGCAGAACGATCAGCCGATCATGAGCACGGTGCTGCGCGTCCCACCGGGGCGTCTGGGTCCGCTGGCGGATGTGCCGCACTGCATCGAAGGAACCTCCGGCGAGAAGAAACTCGCCGGAACCGTCGTAAGGCCTTATCTGAACCTGGGACTGCAGAACACCACCGACCTGCCGGACAACCTGTTTGAACACTATCGGCAGGTGATTTTCGAGAAGCGCAACACGGACATTTTCCTGCACGCCCGGGCGGAGCGGCTGCTGACGGAACTGCCCGAAGTGAGTTTCATTCTCTGCGGTGCGGGGATCGCCCACGGCATCGTTCAGGCGGCTGTGGGATTGCGGATGCGCGGGTTCGGGGTGGTGCTGGCGACCGACGCCGTGCTGGGATTAAACGATCCCCAGGTGGAGATGGCCTACAGCCGCATGAGCGCCAAGGGCGTGCTGTTCCTCAAAACGCGCGAGATCATCAAGCCGCACCGTCTGGCGCCGCCCGGGCCTGCGTTCCGCGCCATCAGCGCCGTGGGACACGGGAAATAAGTTGCATCCGACGGCGTCGGCGTGGTATCTCCTTTCGCATGGCCGACGTGCAAAACGAACCATGGACGGTGCTGCGACTGCTGGATTGGACGAAGGGATATTTCCAGCGGGCAGCCGTCGAGTCGCCGCGATTGTGCGCGGAAATCCTGCTCGCGCACAGCCTCGGCTGCAAGCGAATGGAACTCTACACGCGCCACGACTACTCGCCGAAGGAAGAGCAACTAGCCGATTTCCGTCAGAATGTCAAAAAGGCGGCAGACGGTCAGCCGGTGGCGTATCTCGTGGGGCAAAAGGAATTTTACTCGTTGACGTTCCGCGTCTCGCCGGCGGTGCTGATCCCGCGCCCGGAAACGGAACTGCTCGTGGACCAAGCCGTCGCGCATCTTCGAAATCTGTCGGGCCCGACGACCTGCTGGGACATCTGCACCGGAAGCGGGTGCGTGGCAGCCGCCGTCGCAAAACATGCACCGAATGCGAAAGTACTCGCGACGGATATCTCCCCGCGGGCCGTCGAAATCGCCGGTGAGAATATCGAATCGCTGGGGTTGGCGGGCCGCGTGACGTGCGCCGTCGCCGACCTGCTGCACCTGCCCGAAGGCTGGGCCGGCGGGGAGTTCTTCGACGCGATCACCGCCAACCCGCCCTACGTCGCCGACGATGACGAAGTCGGCAAGGGCGTGGAATACGAACCCGCCGGCGCTCTCCGCGCGGGCCCGGAAGGCCTGAACGTAATCAAGCCCCTCATCGCCGCGGCGCCGGACCGCCTCAAACCCGGCGGAATCTTCTGCCTGGAATTCGGCCAATCCCAAGCCGACGCCGTTCGAGACCTGATCGTTGAGATCGGCGCCTTCGAAGAACCCACCATCCTGAAAGATCAACAAGCCATAGAACGAGCAGCCGTGACGAGAAAACGATAATGTCCCGTATGAATTACGGCAGGAAATCTCCCGCGAAATCCAGGTACGATACTTCGCCGGGACGGCGTTGGGAATGATTTCGGATGGACCGCGCGACCACGCGCAGACCTTCCTTCCAGATGTCTTCAGGAATCTCCAGGCGGATATCCCGTATGTCCGACAAATATTGTCCCACGACCGCCGCGGCTTCATAGGGGGGTTCCGTGTTCGTCAGCGCCGCTTCGATGGCGGCGTGACAGGCGTGGTCGTCCACATCGACGTCGAATTGCTCCCGCCGCGCGGAATTCAGGGCGAATTCGATATTCTGAAGAACGTCCAGGTGATCGCGCGACATGCGCCTCGTCGAACCCGCGCCCGTTTTGAGTTTCTCGCGGACCATTTTTCGTTTCCAGCCTGACATGACTCAACCTCCCTGTTGCATGCCTGTGGAATCAACATCGAAATCATGAAATTTTGAATGCTCGATGAAAGTATTTTTCAAAACAAACATTTTACCGGCGAATCGGAGCGACACGCAATGACAATAAACCACCAGCGGATAACGAGGAGATAACGAGCTCGTTCTGGCATTTACCTGGGGGCCTGAAGGCGTGACCGAGTAAGGGCAGTGTTGCCCCCACGCCATTTACCCGCGTAAATGGGGACTCCGCGCCGTCAAACATTTCCGTTTTATCTTTCGCTCCGAATATGCCGGTGTGAGGCTGTTGCAGCAGTCCGACGCGGCGGTATAATGGCTAGCGTATTTCAAGACACCAAACGAAGGGCGGGTGGGTCGTGATCGAGTTCAAGTGTAAACAGTGCGGGACGGTAATGGAATCACCGGACAGTCAGGCGGGCCAACCGGAAGAATGTCCGAACTGCGGATCGCTGAACCGCGTCCCGGTTCCAAAACCAACGATTCAGCCTCGCCCTAATGATCCGCCGCACCATGTTTCCCCGCAGCGCGGACCTGCGAGTGGTCGGAAGCCTTTGTTGGTCGGTGCCATAGTCACCGGAGTGATTGTGGTTGCCGTCGGCGGGTATCTTGCCATGCGCCAAGAATCTCCGAAGGAGACGACGCACAAAGCGGTGCAGGAACCCGGCCCGGCGCAGAAGCAGAATGAGAGCGAGTTGGCGAGGCTGCGGACTGAAAACGCCCAACTCAAGGCCAAGATAGCAAACGTGGAGGTTACCAAGCCTTCGGTCCCCATTATATCCTCGCCCGATCCTAACACGATGCCCGACATTTCACAATTCAAAGTTTTTGCAGCGAACTTTGCGAAGATCATGGAGGCACGCGGTAAGCGGATATTCAAAGATTCATCGCTAACTTACACATATACATTTCATCTCAACTCCTGTGATTACAAGAAGTCCGATAGTGTTCTTTACCCGATTGTGGCCGTGGCGATGTTCGATAATCTGACCATGGCGGAAAGCAACAACAACGAGACGGTCTTCTTTAATTCGCTCAGGGAATGCTATACCGTTTATTTTGCGTTCCAGAATGGAAAATGGATGCCCATAAAAGCTTTCTACAAAACAGTCAGCCACGATCAGGTGCCTAAGCAAGCTCCCGATACCAATCTCGGTATCGAAATGGACGTTTCTCCCGACTTACTGGCTGATATGAAACAGATTGCAGAGGAGTTGTGATGATCCCGCCGGAGCCAATCCGACACCAAACAACGGCAGATCACCAAAATCAAATTTCCTATCAGTTATTTTACATGACAGGGATTATTGAAGATGAATCTAAATAGGCACAGAATCGATAGAATAAGTGATGAAAAAATAATTGTAGCGTTACAAGAAGTTGCAAAACATTATGATTATGTCTACTTTTCTCGACATGAATTTGATAAAGTATCTAAAAACTGCAAAGGTTCTGTAGTAATTTCAAGGTTTGGCAATTGGAAGGACGCGCTCTCCAAAACTGGAATAAAGTTTAAGAAGAAACCATACAGGAATCGCTATTTCATTTCTAATGTTGAACTAATGTTAGAAATGGCAAAGATTATCGATAAATTAGGTCATCGCCCTTCGAAAATTGAATGGGAATCCTTAAAACCAAAATATTCATATACGACATATAAGACCAGATATAAAGGGTGGGTAAATGCATGGAGATATTTTTTTGAAAACTTCAAAATGATCGATTTATCATCTGAGAATATAGGTGACAATGTAAGTAATTCAAATGTAAAACCTTGTACTATTATGCCGGAAGATATCAGATCTATTCCATTGAAATTAAGATTAAAAGTATTGCAAAGAGATAATTTTAAATGTGTTTTTTGTGGTGCTAGTCCAGCAAATCAATCGAATATACAACTTCATATTGACCACATAAAACCATTTTCTGAGGGTGGTAAAACTGAGTATAATAATCTACAGACATTGTGTCAAAACTGCAATTGGGGTAAAGGAAATGATTAATATATCTATCATTTGACCTTCCCTCCTTCCCCCCCGAAGCCCATCCGCCGCCAAACCGAGGAACCACAATGGAAAAGAATACAGAATCGCCCGAATTTTTGGTTATTTCTTTAGTTGGCGAGCATTCGCGTAGCTTGTTGACAGATTTTGATGATGCTGGAGTTTCGTATGAAGAACGACATCCACAGCCTGGCGTGTTTATGAACGCTGGCGACGCCGTCATTCTTGCGGGGGCATCTATTTTAGCCGCCACTAGAGTTCTTGTCGCGTGGATAAAATATTCGTCCACTAGGAAATTGATGATTACTTTGTCAGACAATAAGATTGTGCAAGTGCAGGCAGAGGGTATAAGTGTTGCTGAGTTTGAACAGCTTCTGAAAGCCGCCAAGCAGGTCATGGTTATGGACACAAAGAAGCAAGACCACAAATGACGCAAATTGGATCGCGAGAATAGGAGATTAAAATGTCCTTCTCGACCGAAGAACGAAAAAACGAGATCCGCCAAAAGCTCCGCCGACTATCGCCTGAGCAGTTGCGAAAGATCATGGACAACCCCGCCGTGGATTTCGTGGTGCGGATCATGGCGCAAACAATACTGTTTGCCAAGAAGCTATTTCTCTCTCGATAAGCCCAGTGGCGTTCCGGGCGAGCTGCGAGCAACCACCTGCCGCACGGACGAACGGAGATAATGCAGCGTATGATGGAATTCCGTCGCAAAGCGGTAGATATACGATCACGTTCCCAAGCGTAGCCAGGCCGCCAAGAGCATAATTTTTCTCGGCAAGCAATGTTCTGGCGCCGTTGCGCGCCGCCGCGACGGCAGCGGTAATTCCCGCAATCCCACCGCCGACAACGACGACATCGTACCCATCGACGATCGGTAATTGCTTTCCAGGCTCGATGAGAATTTTCGATGGTGAGGAAATAGGATTACTCATTGTCATCTTCTCCACGTTCGCCCATTCCCGACCGGACAGGATTCCCCAATCGCTTTTGTGGGCGCTACCGCCGCCGTGGGCGCTTGTAACCGTCACAAGGCCGACGCTCGCGGCAGCGTCCGCGCATTTTTCGCCTTCCGCGACAACAACAGCTTCGGCGTCGCCGATCTTATCGCCCCGATACAACGGCAGCGCCCCAACCGGATCACCGATAGACCAGCCTTCGCCGTTGCGGTAAATCGGACGGAAGGTTTTTTCTCCGTCAACCTGGGCGAAACGGGCGACGCGGAACGTATCGCCCGGATAAATCCACGCGGTAACAAATTTTCCCTTGGCCATTCTTTCAACGGCGGCGAAGGCTTCTTCGGCGGTCTTGTAAATCGTCCGGCTCTTTTTCGCGGCTTTGGGCTTCGCCTTTTTTGTCGGCGAAAAAGACGGCGTAGCGAACAGGTCCGAAACCGTCTTGCCCAGGGCCTTGACTACTTCGTCCGTGGTGCAACCGGCCTTGCAATCAATCAGCGCCCGTCCATCGTCGCCCCTGCCGACGGATAAACTCGCGTGGCGGTCATCGTGCGCGGGGCAACGCGCCATGTACTGCCCTTCGCCGGTTTGCTTGACACCTTCCAACCGGCCAAGGATTTCCTGCACGGGGTCTTTGGCGTGGAGACTATTCATTGCCGTCCCCCTCCACGCCAGCGCCCACAGTCCGCGCCGCCAACCACGCTTCCAGGTCCGCCAGGCGATAGCGGCAAGACCGGCCTACTTTCACCAGCGGCAGATTGTATTTCCCCGTCACATGCCAGGCGGCCAGGGTTTGAGGCTTAACGCCCAAATACTCCGCCGCTTCCTTCCGTGTCAGCATCTTCGATAATCCATTTTTCATAATCTTCGCTCCTGTAAAACAGTTTTGGTCAACTTCCAGAAGCAACGATAAAACGTGGAAAATCAGGATTGAAGACACAGGGCGGAAAGTGGGACAAGGTGGGGGAAAGAAGGGGAAAAGGGGAGTAAAAAAACTATGATTTTCGCATCATGCGCTCGCGCATCGCTTTGTCTAAGCGGTCAACGCAGATTGTCCATAAGTTCTTTTTGGGGTGTTCACGGCGCAACTGGTGTTGTTCAAGAATTGGTTTGATCTTGTCGGCACGAACTGTCCGATTCATGTATCTTCGGCAAAGTTCCGTCAACGACATCGGGGCCGTGCGTACTTCGACCAGCGGCAGTTCCTTCGCGGTCACGTCGATAACATCCTCTGGAGCGGGCAAGAGTTTTTTCGCGCCGGGCAGTTGCCCCTGTTGCGCCGCGTTTAATTTTCGGGGTTCTTCCAGAATCTCTGTGTCAACCCTTGGGGCTGGTTGAATACTTGCGATAGTATCCGCGACACGAGCAAGTCCACGCTGATATTCGTCTTGCTTGTCTCTTACCGCTTGCGCGCCTGCCATTATTTTCTTCACGCTTTCTTCCATGGTGACGCGCATTTGTTCTTTTTGCTTGGCCGTCAGCTTCAGCCCTTGCAACCCAACAGCAACATTCTTGATATCTTCGTCGCCACCCTGGTCATTCCCTTCAGCCTTTGCTTCATAATGCCACTCGCCAAATTTCAGGGCAGGACGCGATTTCTTAAAAGCGGCGTAAGCGCCGGACCAATCAACCGATTTTTCTTCCAGCATGTCGGCCATACTCCACAATTCCGGGCAGTCCTTTCCGGCATCGAAGAGCAGTTTTGCCACTGTGCGGGCGTCCTCAATCAGCCGTAATTGCGCGATCTGAATATCATAGTAATAATTTTTATTCTTCTTGCTTAGGAATTCCTGTGTTTCGTTCCATAGCTCACGGCGGTTGCGTTGACCCTCAATAGCAAGGTTGTACACTTCCAGCTTGGCCCCGTCGTGCAGACCAGCGGGAAGTATACCGGACGGCTCTTTGGGCGGGACGGTCTGTCCGAACAAAAGCTCTGCATCTCTTATAAACTTCGCAATCAGTTCTGCCGTCTCAGCCGGGTTTGTATCCGTGGATTGCTTCGGTTCGTCAGGTTGTACCGTATGCGCGGGGGTGCGCTTCGCCTTGCCCATGTTCCTACCTTCCTTCCGGCGATTCTCAATCATCGCACGAATGGTCGCTGGTTATCATCTTTTGTTGTTGCTTCTTCTTGATCCTTTCGATCCTACCTTTATACCCGCCCTTGGTTCCGTCCTGAAGGCCGAACCCGATTGCCGCTTCACACACCTGAATCGCCTCACTGAACCGGTCCCGCTCCACCAGCACCGTGGCATAGTGCTGGAAGGTCGGTACTTGTAGCAGTCGATCAGGGAACTCCTGATTTAGGAACGGCAGGAGTTGTGGGAACTCTGCGAGGTGCGTCTGGGCGACACGGAGACACACTTCAGCCATTTTAGGGTTCGCCCGCAGGCGATAAGTTTCGGTAACGATGTTTAGTAGCAGGAAGTGGCGGTCAATCGGGTTCGTATCCAAGTCCATCGCTTTTAGCATTCGCTGGAGGTCCCGTGATATCCATGCACTAAATACTTCATCAGTAGGTACCATTTTGCCACCACGCATGGTGAACTCTTGCTCCTGTTCGTCATCATCATCTTCATCACCGTAGTCGTCAGGTGGGCCGGCCAGGACATCCGCAACGACATCCGGCTTGAT
This sequence comes from Phycisphaerae bacterium, assembly GCA_016929245.1. GTDB lineage: Bacteria > Planctomycetota > Phycisphaerae > SM23-33 > SM23-33 > JAFGEJ01. Next base: position 346 of record JAFGJE010000237.1, on the reverse strand, counting down.
GCTATCCAAGTAATCTTGCATTTGCTCTTGCGATACCCCCGGTCGCGCAACAAGAACAAGGAGATTCATGCCAATCGTCGGACGGTCTTCGGTCCTATGATTGATGTCCGCGGCAATGGCCGCATAGGTGAAATGGTGTTGCATTCGCCACCAGACATCGGCGGCCAAGTCCCTCGAAAGATGTCCGATTTGCCTTCCGTCTTTAGTGCATACTGCAATGGCGTTGGCATCATAGGGATTGTGTTCTTCGTGTTCAAGACGAAGAGGCTGAAATGACTCGCATGTTGCAAGGATGTCCTGTCGGCTACTGCCATCGTCGTTGTCAAAGGTGACGCCGACGACGCTC
>JAFGJE010000236.1 GCA_016929245.1 Phycisphaerae bacterium | reverse complement strand
CAGCTCCGGTCGCGGGGACGGGTGATCCCCTGGATGACGCCGGGCGACTGGGGAATGTACCTGAACGACCAGTTCACCTGGGCGCTGATGGAGTGCTTCGCCAACGGGGCGACGGGCGTGTACTTCTGGAGCCACAATTACTGGGACATCGAACACCTGATGGGCTTCGCGCGGGCGCTGAAGATCGTCCATCCCGTCCAGGACGTGATCGCCGAAGGCAAGCCGTTGAGCGGCGTGGGCGGTGCAAACGGCGTCCGCGTCCGCGGGATGGTCCATGGCGACGAGACGTTCTTCATCGTCGCCGACTATCGCCTGGAGGCCGAGAAGACGGTGCGCCTGACCGTGCCGGTGACTTCTCCCGTTCCCAGCGAGGTGGTGGACCTGGCTACCGGCCTAAGCGTCGGGCAAATCGACGACGAACGGAACATCCTGACGGTGACGCTTACTCCGAACCAACGCCTGCGGGCTTTCCACGTTCGACCGATTCAGAAGAGCAATTGACTCTCGTTTTGTCGATTCCCGCCTGCGCGGTCGCGTTGACGATGTGCGATTGAAGATATAGGGCGCAGGGTGGGCGTGATTTTCTCCGACGCTGCCGGGACGATCCGTTCACGGGTCCAATCGCGAAACCCTCGTGACGGTTGACACGCCCACCGAAGCACGCCCGCAACCTGACAAGTCTGGCGAGATCGAGGTGAAATAAAGCGAATCGATTTTAGCGAAGCCGCCATGGAATGTCGAAAACTCCTGGTGTCGCCGTTGCAATTATGATAGCACAAGAGCGGTCAAGCGGTTTGGCGGAGTTTGGGTTTCAGATGACGAAGTCGCAATCCTGATCTTCTCAGAAAAAGAAGATTGTATCGTTCCAATTTTGTTTGACAAATAGGCAATTCTTTTTTATTATATATCTACTAATACAGAAGATGGAATAATAATACCGTTCCAATTATTTGTAATTATGTCTATTGCGGAACGGTTTCGGGTGGGGTTTGGGGGGTCGTGGTAGCAGGAAGAAGAAAAAGCAACGAGTACATCGGGAACGATATCCATGGCGACTTTACAAGATGTGGCGGAACTGGCGAAGGTTTCCAAATCAACGGTATCCTTGGCCATCAATGATAGTCCGTTGATCAAATCGAGCACGCGGAAGAAGGTTTTAGCGGCGATCAAGGCCGTGGGGTATCGGCCGAATATCAGCGCCCAGCGCCTCAAGGGCGGAAGCAGCATGACCATCGGAGTGCTCGTTTCCAACGTGGAAAATCCTTTTTTCGCGGAACTCCTCCGCGGAATTGAAAAAGTCCTCGACGCGGCAAACTACCTGTTCTTTATAGGAAGCACCCATGATGACGCGGAACGAGAATCGCTGTTTCTGGATCGCATGTATGCGCGCGGCGTTGACGCTTTGATTGTCGTGCCGGCCGCCAAAAACGGCGCGTTTTATGAGGAATTCAGTAGTCAGAATAAAATGCCGATCGTGATGGTTTCCAGAATTCTCGAGAAGTGTCGTATTGACACGGTACTGGCGGACAATTTCGGGGGAGCCTATACATTAGGCAAAAAAATCGCTTCCCTGCGTCGAAGGGTAATTTCACTGGATTCGGATCAGAACAATTATACTTCTTTCTCGCGCCTGGCGGGTTTACGACAGGCCTTGGCGGAAGAGGGAATCACGCTGTCCGAGGACAATCTGTACAAGGTGAAGGAATTTACAATCGACGTCGGCCGGGAAGCGGCTCGAAAAATCGATTTGTCCGGGCAGGAACCCATGGCGATCTTCGCGATCAACGACATGTTGGCCTTGGGAATCATCAAGGAGTTGAAGAAAAAGAATGTCAGGATACCCGAACAGGTCGCCGTATTCGGATTCGACGGCCTGGATTTCCTGCGGATGGGCGTCTTTGATATCAGTAGTATGAAAGTGCCCGCCGCGGCGTTAGGCGAACAAGCCGCGAAACTTGTATTGGAAAAAATTAAAGAGGGCGGCGAGTCCTGGTTTACGGGGAATAAAATACTGGTTCCGGTAGAGTATATTGACGGCGACAGCGGCGGAATTTCGGAGGAGACGGTTTGAAATGGACATGAAATTGTTCCTTTCCGTCGAAATCAAAAACAGAGAATAGCCACCTTCACTATGAAAAAGAAACCCCGGGAAAAAGGACTCTTTACTCACTCCGCCGGCGAATGCAGCTTTCCTTTGGGCGACGAGAAGCAAATCCGCGCCCGCATGAAGGAATTGTCCGACGCGGGTATACAACTTTTAATTATCAATCTCGATCGCGGTTCGGACGGATTGAACGCCTTTTCCGACGCCACGCGCACCAGCTCCGACTATCCCTCGTGGGATCCTCTCGGCGTATTTATGCGGGCCGCCGAGGAGGATGGGATTCGCGTGCATTTCTGGCTGGCGATCTTCAAAAGCGGCTGTCTTTCCGATCTGTTGGCGGCGCATCCCAACGCGGAAGCGAAGTTCTCCGCCGCCTGGCCGTCGGGCGTCAGAAATCAGGGACTGTGGTCCTGCGCCTGTCAACATGAAGTGCAGGAGTACATGTTCAACGTCTATGCCGACCTGGTGGATCGATATCGTCCCGCGGGATTGCTGATGGATTTCATTCGCACCGGCGAACCGTGCATTTGCGATTCCTGCCGCGAAGCCATGCTGGAACAAGGCGTGGATATTCGGGAGGTGCAGAAACGCCACGACGACGATCATGCCCGTTTCGTGGAAACCGGGGCCGCCGGTGTGCTTCGACGCTATCCCGATTTGCCGAAGGAAGGAATGTCGATCCCCGCCGAGTCGGTCGACGAAGAACTGGATCGGTGGATTGGTTGGCGAATTGAGCGTCTCACAACGTTTGTCCGACGGCTGCGGGAATTGACGCGACGAAAAAATATGGAGCTGTCCACCTCCGTGAAAGCCTTTTGGCCGCGACAGGTTCCCACCGGCGCGCAGGATTGGATACGCTGGGTCCGTGAGGGGTTGGTGGATATTCTCATGCCCATGCTCTACACCAACGATTCCGACTCCTTACGCGGAGATATTGAGCGAGTCGGGCGATGGCTGATTTCCACGTCGGCGGCCTATTACCCCGCGTTGGGGAAAAAGAGCACCGTTTCCGACATCACCCCGGCAGAACTGGGCGGGCAGTTAGAGATCGTGCGAGAATATCGCGCAGACGGCGTGGTTATTTTCCATGAGGCGGCTATAACCCATCAGGATCTGGATGTATTGAAACGATTATCAATCACGTGATTTCCGGAGCACGAGAATCATAATGGAGATGCCATGAAAATAGGCGTGGAGTATGGCCGGGGCGTCATTGAAGTGGAGATTCCCCGAAAACGATTCCGGGGGGTGATCGAGCCCCATCCGGTCAAGCCGGTCCGCGACCTTCGGACGGCGGTGCGGCGAGCGCTGGCGAGGCCTGTTGAATCTCCGCCTTTACGGGAGATTCTTCACGGCGCTTCCACGGCGTTGATTGTCACCGTCGACCACACGCGGCCGAGTCCGCGTCCGATGCTGGAACCGATTCTGGAGCAATGTCGGCGGGAAAACGTCGTGCCGACGATTTGCATCGCCACGGGCCGGCATCGACAAATGACGCCCGAAGAACTCCGGCGTCATTTCGGGACGAAAATCCTTCGCGCGTATCGTGTCATCCAGCACGATCCCTTCAACCGGAGAATTCACCGCCGACTGGGTAAGACGCGCCGAGGCACGGAAATCCTTGTCAATCAGGAGATTTTCAAGCATGATCGCGTCCTGGGCGTCGGAATCATCGAGCCGAGTTATTTAGCCGGTTGGTCGGGAGGGCGAAAACTCCTCATGCCCGGACTGTCCTATCACACGTCCGTCGACAGTAATCACTTTCATCTGACCGATCCGACGACGCGAATCGGCGTGTTGCACGGAAACGCACTCAGCGACGACGCGGCCGAATTCGCCCGGAAATGTCCCATGCACTTTATCTGCTACTCCGTGAATGGCCCAGCCGACGAAGTGGTCGGCGTGGTCGCGGGACATCCGGTCAAGGCGCACGAGCTTGCCTGCCGTCGCGCGGAACGAATCTACAAGGTCCGCGCGAAACCCGCGCCGATTATCATTTCCTCCGCGGGCGGCTGGCCCTATGACTGCGACCTGGTCCAGGGAAAAAAGGCGATTATTCCCGCGATCGATCTCGTCGAACGAAACGGCGTGATTATCCTGCTGGCGGAATGTCGCTTCGGCCTGGGGGCGGAGGAGGCGTTCACCCGTTGGCTTTGCGCTAAAACGCCCGTCGAAGTCGTGCGGGACGTGAAGGACAGGAAGCAATTCAACCTGGGCGCGCACGGGGCGAATATCCTCGCAAGGCCCATCGCGGAGAAAAACGCGACTGTGCTTCTTGTGACCTGCCCGGAAATTGCCCGGCAGTTGAAAGGAACCTATGTCCGGGCGGTAACGCGCTTTTCCGAAGCCTGGGACATAGCCGACGCATTGTGCGGCCGAGACGCGGGTGTATTGGTGGTCAGAAAGGCTCGACGATTGATTTGCCGTTTGAAACAGACACCGTCAGGAGGTGTCGCGTGAGTCAGCCGATACGCGTCGGATTGGCGGGCGTGAGCGCTTCGGGCATGCCGAAACGCTTCGCGAAGTGTATTGGTTCGGAGATGGAGGAGATGTGGCTGAGCGCTGCTTGGGATGAGGATTCCGCGAAACGGGAGACCTTCTGCAAAGAATACGATATCGAAGAGCAACGCGATCCGATCGAAATGGCTAAACAATGCGATCTGGTGATTATGGATGTCCAATCCCGCGATACCTCCGAAATCGCGCCGGCGATTCTCGATGCGGGCACGCCCCTGTATATTTCCAAACCCATCGCCGACAATCTGTCCAACGCCTTGTGCATCATCGAGGCCGCCCGGAAAACGAACACGCCGCTGCTCGCAACCTCCACGATGCGGTATGAATCCGGCGTGCGGGAAGCGGCCCGAATACTTCAAGAGGGTGAACTGGGCGATCTGCATATTCTGAATCTCTGGTTCCATCATTCCACGGACGCCTATCTTGCCGATCCTCGCGAGTATTGGCATTGCAGCCTCGCGGGAGGAGGACCGATGTGGTATCTTGGGGTGCACGTGATCGATATCCTGGAGGAACTCTGGGGTTTGGATCACGTCGTTTCCGTGCTGGATTCGTCGTCGACAATGCACCATCAGGACCATCCGCTCTTCCAGGCCGAGAAGGAACTTCGTGACACGCACGCGATTCAACTTAGAGACGCCCGGGGAGTTGTCGCGTCGATTGTGTGCGGTTTCGGCGTGGACCATTATCATTACGGCGGGATCATTATAGGGCGGAAAGCACAACACGCTTTTACGGCGGCGAATGATTATCGATCGACTCTTGTGCGGTTGATTGAGATGGTCCGAACGGGGTGTTCCCCCTTGTCCCTGAACCGCATGGAAAACGTCGCGCGAATCCTGGATACCATCCTGACCAGTTCGCGGGAACAGCGTCTTATTGAACTATCGGAGAAAAACCATGAATAAACTGGCGGTCGGGATTATCGGCTGCGGATATATCTGCCGTGAGCACGTGAAACATATCCTGGAGTGTCCGCGGATGAACGTAATCGGTGTGGCCGATTTGAACGCTCCAAACGCCGAAGAGATCAAATCCCTAACCGATGCGGAATACGCGACTACCGATTCGGAACGGATTCTTTGCGATCCCGGGATCGGGGCGGTTCTGATCTTTTCCTCGCACAATACGCATTACGACCTGATTCGCCGGGCCTGCGAGGAGCGAAAACCCTTCTTCGTGGAAAAACCGCTGGCGCTGAAGATCGACGAGGCGCGACGGATTCTTCAATGGACGCGGGATTCGGGCGTGAAGCACCAGGTGGGACTCTGGATGCGCCATTCCCCTCTCGCGCGAAGCGTCGCGGAATCCATCCCCCGGCCTTATCATATCTACGCGAGATGCCTGAGACCCATCAAAGGCGATTTCGACATGCACTCCATGATTGATTCAGCCGATCCGTATCAGAAAAGCGGTTACTTCGACCATGTCGTATATTTGTTCGACGTCCTGTGTTACCTCATGCCTTCCGATCCCGCGCGGATTCAATCGTTCTCGATTTCGGATCACGTCGGGAACACGATTACCAGCAACATAAAATTCGCGGACGGCGCGACCGCTTCGATTCTCTGCGGGAATCTGGGTCCGGGCGGCTTTTTGAAAAAGTGGTTCTTTGAAATTCTGGGCGGGCATTGCAACGCCGCCATCGACAACTGGGCCGATCTGTATTTCAGCGACGATTCGCATCCGTCGATACGGAACAATGACTACCACAACGGATTCCGCGAACAGATGAAGCAATTCGCCGAGTACGTACTGGACGGAGGACCTTCGCCGATGGACGCGAGGGAAGCGTCCAAGGCGACCGTTCTGGCGGAACTGGCCATGCAAAGCGCCGGGAACAATGAAATCCTTTCCATCGATTTCGGCGATTTACTGTGCGGGATCGACGCTTCCGCGAAAGAGAATGTGTAATGACCGGCCTGCGACGAATTCAAAACGTTTTTCGACAATGTCCCGTGGACAAACCTCCTCTCCTCCCGATTCTTCACAGTGCGCTGGCGCCGATGATGGACATTTCCCTCGGCGAGTATTTCACCCGCGCGGAGACGATGTCTGATGTGATCGTCGGGGGATATCGACGGTTCGGATATGACGGCGTGCAGTTGTCACAGGGCGTGACCGCCGAAGCCGAAGCCCTGGGCGCTTCGGTCAGGCAACCCTCCGACGCCGGTCCGATTCTTCGGGAATATCTCCTGGAGGACTACGGAAATCTGGGGGAACTATCGCGGGTCAATCCGTGTACCGGCGGACGCGTGCCGATGTTTTACCAAGCCGTCGAAAACGTGATGTCCGCCGTCGGCGACGAGGCCTTCGTGTTGCCGACCCTGCGCGGGCCTTTGCTGACGGCGACGCAATTGCGCGGCATTGAGAGGGTGTTGATCGATATGCTCGATGATCCCAAAGCCTTGTGCGATCTGCTGGACTTCACGACGAATGTCGCCCTTCGCCTTGGGCGGGAACTGGTAAAAGTGTGCAATCACGGCCTGCTTCTGGGGGAGGCGCCGTGTTCGCCCGATATGATCTCGCCGGCGATGTACCGGGAATTCATTCTGCCGCGGCATCGAACGTTGATCGCGGAGCTTCGAGCCGCCGGGTGGGAAAGTATCGGGCTGCATATCTGCGGGGATACGCGAGCGATATTCGAGGAGGTAATCGCGTCCGGCGCGGACTTTCTGGACGTGGATCATAAAGTGCCCGCTCGGGAAGCCTGCGCGTTGGCCGCCGACCGAATCGTCCTGTGCGGCAACCTGGATCCCAGTTCCGTGTTTCGATTCGGCGCCAAGGAAAAGGTCGCTTCGGAAACCGAGGCCTTGTGCCGCGATGTTTCCGCCGGCCGATGGATCCTCGGCAGCGGATGCGACATCCCCCCCGGAACGGACGAGTCAAATGTGGCGACGTTCGTAAAAATCGCTCGCGCCGCGGGATAATCGCACCACCGGGATTTCCGTTGAACATGAAAAGCCGTCTCTATACCGGTTCTTACTGTTCGGAAAATGCTCGTGCAGTTACATCAACGTTTCGTACTCGTTCCCAATGTTGATCGAAGAAACGCGGCATCGCCAGATGACCCGCCGGTGAAGTTGAACAGCATGCGTCCTCGGCCAGGGTCACCAGGAATCCTCGGCTACCCGATATCGCCACAGCCGCTATTGTCACGGGCAAGTCCGTCGGTAGAACGCGTCGAGTTCATCGGTCTTGCGGTGAAAGGCGATCCGTCGGGCTTCGGTGGACGGGCCTGTCGCCAGCCAGGTGTCCACGATCTCCCTCGCGAGGTGTTCGCTGGTCAGGCGAATGCCCAGAACCAGAACGTTGGCATTGTTGGCCAACCGGGCGATCGACGCGCTGAACGGATCGACACACAGGGCCGCCCGCACGGAAGGCACCTTGTTGGCGATGATCGTCACGCCGGTGCCCGTCCAGCAAAAGATCAGACCCTGCTCGCACTGTCCCGACGCGACCGCCTCCGCCACCGCCCGGGCGGCGTCGACGTAGTCAGCCTCCTCGCCGGCCAACGCGCCGAAACGCAGCAACTCAACGTTCTTCTCCTTCTCCAGGTAGGCGCAGATCTCCTCCGTCAGATGCCTGACGCTGTCGCTTCCCACAGCCATCTTCATCGTGCCACCTCTTTCATCGTATTGGCGAAATCCACGCTGTACACGGCGGCGGAATCGAAAAACTGTCGCACCACCTCCAGGGACATCCGGGCGGTCGTGTCCGCGTCGTACCGCGGCAAGGCCTCCACGCCCAGATAGCCGTCAAAGCCGATCTCGCCGAGCGCCCGCCCGACGGGGGCGAAGTCCGTATGGCCCGCGCCGGCGGGTCCACGGTTGCTGTCGGCAAGGTGAACGTGGCCCAGATGGTCTCCCGCGGCGCGGAGGGAGGCGGCGAGATCCGCTTCTTCGATGGACATGTGGAACAGGTCCGCCAGCAGTCGGCAACGATCCGAGCCGATCCTCTCCAGCAGGGCTGTCCCGTCAGCCAGCGTATTGGCCACGTCGGTCTCATAACGATTCAGCGGTTCCAGAAGCACCCACCCGTCGGTCATGGAAGCCGCAATATCCGAGAGGATCCCCGCCAACAGAGACAGCGTCTCCTGCCGGTCGCGATCCGGACCGATGCGTCCCTGCATGCAGCCGATGACGACGCCCGCCTTCAGGGCCTCGGCGAGGGCGGCGGAGTCCTTCACGAAGTTCCTGGCCTTCCGCCGGATCCCCGGATCCGGGTCGATCAACGTCCAGCCGTGGGCGAGGGTCGCCTGTCCCGTGCTCAGACTCGCCAGGCGCAGGCCGCTGTCGTCGAGAATCCTACGGAGACTTTCGACGCGCACGTCCCGGATGTCGTCGAACAGAATCTCGACGGCATCGAAGCCCATGTGTTTGGCACGTCCGCACGTCCGCCCGAGTTCGCCGAAGCCGTCGGCATGGAGCAGAAACGGGCCCGCGCGGAGCTGAGGCAACAGGCATATCGTTGCGCTGGTCTTCATAGTCTCTTCCTGTCCCGACCTTGGGAAACGCTTTTGCTGAATTCTCAAATAGCCGGTGGCGCCATGCGGCGAATGACGGATTTTCACTCCGCGGAAAATTCTCGTACAACGGTATCAACGTCTCGTACTCTGCCCCATTGCTGGTCAAAAAGACGCAGCATGGCCAGGTGGTTAATCCGCGAAGTAGAGCAGCAGGCGTCTTCGACCATGGTCACCAGGAATCCTCGGCTCAACCCCTCCGCCGCCGTGAGGCCGCAACATCCTTCGGTCTGCTTCCCGGCAAAAACCAGGTAGCGCATACCCATATTGTGAAGGATGGTTTCCATACCGGTTGTCGCGAAAGCGGAGGCGCTGGTTTTCTGCAGCACGATTTCCCCTTCCGTCGGTTTGAGGGACGGGTATATCTGCCTCCTGGGGGAATTCCAGGATCGTTTGGGCATGGGGTCGCGCCCCTCCGCCCGGGCGAGATCATTCATTCTCTGCTTGAAATATTCAAGATCACTTCCATCTTTTGTCCAACAGCCCAGGATCACGTGGATGACGGGGATATTGTGCTTTCGCGCCGCGGCCAGCAGTGTTTCACATCCGGCGAGCGCTTCACGCTGCCAGTCGGTAATGTCCTCCATGCATCCCTGCATATCGACCAAAACCAAGGCTGTTTTTCTGGGGTCCACGGGTTCCGTAAATACCAGAGGAGCACACCCTTTGATATCCCCCAGCGAGATGGTTTGTGTAAGGTCTGTTTTCATTGGATTACTTCCGTTCTCTCTCAGATACGAAAATGCGTGGTGGCGATGTAGCGTCTTTGCCTGTAATGCGGGCCCGGTGCGGGATCCGTGTAATAGTACGCCGCGACCATTCTGCCGTCGTCGAGTTCCACGGCCACCGGATATCCGATATCCGCACATCCGCCGTCGTCGCGGAGAATAAATTCCCTGCTCCAACTTTGTCCGCCGTCCTCGCTGAGAAGCCCGCCCATTCCGAACGGAGGCCAGCGTCGCGCGTACAGAACCAGGATTCGTCCGTCGCGCAGTTGTATCGTATAAGGGCTTCGCCAGAACGTCTGGAACGGCCGAGGCGCTTCGGGTGAGGGTTTGCCCGTCCACGGAGAACGCCCGAGACAAATGATCGGCTGGGCTGGGGTCCAATGGAAACCGCCGTCACGGCTTTCGGCGGAACAGATCGTGTAATGTCGTCCGCATCCCCGGAAAAGCATCGTGCAGAGCAACGTCTCGTCGTCCACGGCAATTACGGTTGGATAAGTCGGACGGTCCGTGGGGGTTCCCGAAGCGATCCGCGAAATGTACTGCCACGTCAATCCGTCGTCCTGCGTGGCATAGAGCACGAGTTCGCCCGGCTCGGGCCCGTCCTGGATCGAAAACGGCGCGATGAAGGTACCGTCGGCCTGGCGCACCGGGGGCGTGTTGGTTCGATGAATGATCGCGCCGCGCCGCGGACAGGGGATCACAAGAGGCGCTTCCTCCCACGTGTGCCCTTTATCCACCGAACGGCGAATGAACGTCACGAGCGTCGGATCACCTTCGGCATGGGCGGTGGCGTCGTCGGTGGCGGCTTTCCGCGCGACGGCCGCCGGTTCGCCGGCGAAGGTACGCCCGAAGTGAAAGACGGCTTGGGGACCGCTCATGTCCATACCCCGCCGGGGAGACGAATTCTCGAACAGCCAACGTCGTCGCTCTTCCAGCGGCGCGGATTCGTCGAACAGCGTGGTTCGCTCGTTCGGATCCCACGTTTCACCGCCGTCGAACGAACGCTCCAGCACCGCGCGACCCCGGCCATGCACGCCCGCGCAGCCGTGCTCGACGGATTCCGGAGAATCGTACCGGCAAGGGGATTCCCAGTATCCCACAGCCAGTTCGCCGTCGCCGAAGGAAAAGATTCCATGCTGGACGGGAGTGTGCGAGGATAAATCATGGCGGCCTCAGGCGGCGGCTTTTTCTTGTGTCCAGTAGGTTCGCCACAGGCCGCTGTGATAGAT
>JAFGJE010000235.1 GCA_016929245.1 Phycisphaerae bacterium | reverse complement strand
GTAGGGTAGGTAATACCTTGGGCATCCCGAAGGGATCTTCGATCTCCGCTTCGCTTCGACTTGTTACCCACCATCTTTGTTTCGTCGAATTGGTGGGTAGCACAGCTACCCACCCTGATCGTGTTCGGTCGAGTCGTGGACGATTTTGCGTTACGTCCAAGTATAATTAAAAAAACATGGTGGAGCAGGTGCTCCACCATGCAATAACTCAACATGGTTTGTATTTCCGAATCAGGCTTTTTCCGAGGCGGATTCGGAGTGCGTTTCTGTGGGGTCCTGGGCGGTGTTTCCGATTTCGATGAATCGCTCCTCGCAGCGCAGGAAGGAATCCACGACGTCGGGGTCGAACTGTTTTCCGCGTTCGGCGACGATTTCCTCGCGGGCGCGATCGAAATCGATGGCGCCTTTGTAGACGTGTTCGGAGATCATCGCGTCGTACGCGTCCGCCAGCGCGTAGATTCGGGCGCAGAGGGGAATATCGTCCCCGCGAATTCCCTTGGGATATCCGGTTCCGTCGTATCGTTCGTGATGGTTCAGGACGATATCCCGCGCCATCCGGAGGAACCGGGCTTCGGGGAAGTCTTTCAAGGCCTCGTCCAGCGTCGTCGCCCCGCGGGTGGTGTGGGTTTTGATCGTTTCATAATCCTTCTTGTCGAGGGGTTCGGTTTTCAGCAGGACGTTGTCGGGAATGCCGATTTTCCCGATGTCGTGCAACGGGCTGGTCAGGTAGATCAGGCGGATGAATTCCCCGTTGATTTCGTCGGGGAATTTCCCCTCGGCCGCCAGGTCGCGGGAGAGCGTCTGGGCGAAGCAGCGGGAGCGTTCCACGTGAATCCCGGTGTTGGATTCCCGGCTTTCGGCGAGCCTTGCCAGCGCGAAGATGGTCACGTCCCGACTCTCCAGCGAGAGGATGCGCCGCGCGGTGCGCAAGCGGGAGTTCAGTTCCGCCGGTTCGAAGGGTTTGGACATGAAGTCGTCCGCGCCGGCGGCGTATCCTTCCACGAGATTCGTCGTTCCGCCCTTGCTGGTCAGCAGCACGATGTAGACGTATCCGCCGATGGGACGTTCGCGGATGGCTTTGCACAGGGCGATTCCGTCCATTTCGGGCATGATCCAGTCGGAGATCACCAGGCGACACTGTTCCTTGTCCAGGTGTTCGAGGGCCTCGCGCCCGTTTCGGGCGGTGGCGACTTCATACCCCAGATACTTCAGCGAATCCCGCAGAAGCGTCAGGGTAATCGGGTCGTCGTCAACCACTAACGCTTTCATACGCGCACCCCCTTCGGTGGGTGGGAACCTCGCGGAGTTTCGCCCCCGCGGAGGCGGGGTTTGTCAGCCGCGATGTTCCATTGTTTCATTGTATGCGCGGGACCGTTCTTTTTGTACGAAAACATCAAACGCATTGTATCCGATCATCCCTATCGGGTTTCCACCTTACAGGCGAAATCACGGGCGTTTCTAGACGTTGCATTCCTTCAGGAATTCCGTGATTTCATCCAGGCAGTGATTCATTTCGTCCCGAAGACCTTGGCGCAGATCTTTGCACGCTTCGGCGTCGTTGTCTCGGGCGCGGGTTTCCATATCGGCCGCCAGGGCGCGAAGGGCGCCGGCGGCGATGTTCCCGGCGGCGCCTTTGAGGGAATGCGCGGCCCGGGTGGCTTCCTCCCAGTCGCCGAGATCCAGTTGCTGTTCGATCTTCACGAGCATCTCCTCGCCCGACTCCCGGAACTGGGTCAAAACGCTGTCCATGATCGAATGGATTCCCAAACAGCGCTCCAGCAATTCATTGACGTTAATGGAACTCATTGTGTTCTCCCGCGTTTCGGTTCGTTACCCCGTGACGGTTTGTGTCGTGGTTTCCAAAACTCCGAACGTTTCGACCAGTTTTTCCCGCAGGGACTTGGGCGATCCCTGGAAGTCCACCGCGCCGGTCAGCAGCGCCGAATGCGGCATGTCGTAGACGGCGGCGGTCATCTGGTTTTGTACGAACGCCATCCCGCCGAGGTTCTTGATGTGGCGCACGCCTTCGGCGCCGTCGGCGGCCATTCCCGTCAGGACGACTCCGACGAAGCGGTCGTCCCGTCGGGCCTGGAGGGACAGCATCGCCACGTCCACGGACGGGCAGACGTAGTTGACCTTCACGCCCCGCACCAGGTCGATCCGGCGATTGTCCGCCAGCACCAGGTGATACTCGCTGGGGGCGACGTGGACCACCCCGTGTTCCAGCAACTGATCCTGCACCGCCAGGTGGACGTCCATCAGCGTTCGTTCCGACAGCGCCTTGCAGAACGAAACGTTCAGGAATTTGGGCATATGCTGAATCAGGATCACGGCCGCGTCGATGCGCGGAAGGTACTCGAAGAGGCTTCGCAGCGCCTTCGGTCCGCCCGTCGATGCTCCTATCATTACGATGTTCATGGTGTAATCCTCCCCGCTTATTCGTTTTCATCCGGTACGGTGCGCAAATAGGACAGATATTCCTTGGCCGTCGCGATCAGCCCGTCCGGATCGAAGGGTTTGCGCACGTAATCCAGGACGTTGTCTTTCACGGAGTCCATTTCCTCGCTGGGACTGATGACGGCCGTGAGCATACAGACGATGTTACCCTCATTCAATCCCTCGCGTTTCATCGCTTCGAGGGTGTCCCATCCGTCCATGCCCGGCATCATGATGTCCAGCAGAATCACGCCGTGAAATCCCTTGCGCAATTCTTCCAGGCACGCCTCTCCGCTGTCGACGGCGATGGCGTTCATATCGGCGCCGCGCAGGACTTCCAGGACCGTGTATCGCACAGCCGGATCGTCATCCACAATCATAATCTGTTTGCTCATTATTGTTCCTCCCGACCCCCCACCTCGGCCGGTCGGCGTGCAGGCAGGGCGATGTATACGGTGGTTCCTTTTCCCAATCCCGGACTTTCGATCCAGATTCGGCCTTCATGGTTTTCCACGATGCGTTTGCAGATCGACAAACCCAACCCGATCGATGATCGATCGTGTCGAGACGGGTCTACTTTATAAAATTCGTCGAAGACACGCGAGAACTGTTCCGGCGTCATTCCCATGCCCGTGTCGGAGACGGACACGGTGACTTCCCGCTCGTTCGTCGCGGCGCTGATGGTCACCTGCCCGTGTTCGGGGGAAAACTTCACCGCGTTACTCAGGAGATTCAGGAGCATCTCCTTGAACTGCAGCACGTCCACGCACAGGCGGACGGGGGTTTCGACGGCGTTGACGGCGAGGATGTTCCTGTCCTGCAGCACCGGCGCGAAGTCCGCCAGGATGTTGTTGATTTCCACGCGCAGGTCGATGGTTTGCCGTTCGGGGACGCCGGCCTGGTTTTCGAGGAACATCAGGTCGAGGGTTTTGGCGACCAGTTGATTGATATATTCGGTGTTGTTGATGATCAGTTCGAGCATTTCCCGTTCTTTGGGATCGACCAGGGAGGCGCGGAATTTCGGCAGCAGCGCCACCAGCGGGGTCAAGGGAGTGCGAAGATCGTGTCCCAGTTGCCGGATGAATTCTTTTTTCTGTTCCAGCAGCGCCCGGACTTCCTCGGTCCGCCGGGCGACGAGGCTTTCGAGGTTGCGGTTGAACTCGGCCAGGAGCTCCTGGGAGCGGCGCAGTTCGGAAATGTCCTCCAGGAACAGGAGGACCATTTTTTTCCGATCGATCCAGAGGGGGGTCGTGGAGGCCAGCGCGTAAATTTTTTCGGAAGGATCGGTTTCGACGGGAACGTCCAGGGAGATTTCCTTTCGATGGAAGCAGCGATCCTCGCGGATGGTTTCCCGGATGACCATGTGCAGGGGGCAGCGTTTGCATTGGGGTACGGTTCCGCAGCGTCCCTGTCCTTCCCCGTGTCGGCACCCCAGGACGTATCCCAGGTCCCGGCTGGAGGTTCCGTCGGCGTCGATGTAGGGATTCTTGGCGCGATTCGCCCGCAGGACATGCCCTTCGGTGTCGATCAGGTAGATGGGAATCGGCGCGTGCAGAAAGACAGCCATGAATTCCTCTTCGCTGCCCATGCGCACATCCCGCAGGTCGGTGGTGTTTCCGAATCGGTTCGGGAGGGAGCGGGACTGGAACCGATTTTCCAGGTCCTCCAGTCCGCCGAAGGTCACCGAAGCGGCGCCGCGGGGGATCTGCCGGGGCGGATTGGCGGAATTTTGATGGTGCGTCAGGAGGAACACGTGGGTTTTATGGGATTCGTAGGTCTGGAAGATATGGTTCAGCAGGGCGATGGGGTCGTCGCCGGCCAGTCGCGCGTCGAGGATGATGGTCTGTGGGGTCGATTCCTCCTGGGAGGCGTGCAGGATTTCCTCCGCGGAGGACACGAGCGTCACCGGTTGATCGTACTTGCGCAGTATGACTTTCACCGCTTGGCGGGTCGTCAGATCATCCGATGCTAACATGACGTTCATCCGAGAACCCCATGAACGGCGTCGCATCGCCGTGGTTGGCGCAGGGAGGCCTTCGGTTTCCGATCGTCCCAGCCAGGCCGGGTACATCCGGGCAAACACGCCCTGCGCGGTTCCATATCCATGGTTGCCACACCCCCATACCTAATTTTATATCGGAGTCGTCCCATGTCCACTTGATAGCATAACAAACTTTTCCCGCCGGCGGTACGGAGCACACCGCGTCGGGGGATTCGGCGGGGAAGACTTTATGGAAAAAGGGCTTGCAAAGAGCCGTCAAAACGACTAAAAACCCTCATTTCCCGCGTGAAGCGGGAAGGGACAACGTGTGGTTTGCCTCGCACGATGGTCCCGTGGAACCCGGATCGTCCCGTTCGACGCGGAGTCGGCGGTCGGCGACGGGAAAGGATTCTCTATAAAGACAGAACGATGAAATTCCTTCTGGTGGACAAAATTGATGAGATTCAGCCGCCCCATCGGATCGTGACGTCGAAGAATCTCACGCTGGCGGAGGAATACCTGGCGGATCATTTCGCCTCGTTTCCGGTTCTTCCGGGCGTGTTGATGCTGGAGGCGATGACGCAGTCGGCGGCCTGGCTGGTGCGCCTGAAGCACGACTACGCCCACAGCATCATCGTGCTGAAGTCGGCCCGCAACGTGCGATATAACTATTTTCTCAAACCGGGCAACACGCTGCGGTGCGAGATCGACGCGGTCAGCATCGACGCGACGACGGCGAAGTTCAAGGGTTCGGGATACGTCGGTGATCGGCTGGCGGTTTCGGCGCGGATCGAACTGGAATGCCGGAACATGGCCGACGTTCAGCCGCATGGACGGGAGATCGACCAGCGAATCCTTCGCCAGTTGAAGCAGACATTCACGTTGATCGGCGGACCGGCCGCCCTGGCGGCTTGCCGGGAATGACGATCCGGCGCCCGAAGAACGCCGCGTCGTGAGACACCGGAAGAAAACGGCGATGGGGATCGTTGACTTTCCCCCGCCGACTCGATACATAAGGAAACACCCACGGACGGGTGAAGGATACAAACAGAAACGCCGGAACATACAGGTCGAACTATAGTTCGATAAGGAGATTCTCAATTATGGCGATGAGCGAACAGGATGTACTGGAGAAGGTGACCGAAACGTTGGTCGAGGCGCTGGGCGTGGATGACGACGAAGTGACCCCCGAAGCGACGCTGACGGGCGATCTGGGGGCCGAGTCCATCGATTTTCTGGACATTGTCTTCCGCCTGGAAAAGACGTTTGACATCAAGATTCCCCGCGGCGAACTGTTTCCCGACAACATCCTCAACAATCCGGAATTCGTCCAGAACGGAAAACTGACCGACGCCGGTCTGACGCAGTTGAAGGAACGCATGCCGCACGCCGATTTCAGCGAATTCGAGCAGGATCCGGACATCAACAAGATGGCCGAACTGTTCAAGGTGCAGACCATCGTCAACTACGTGATGACGAAGGTCAACGGCTAGGGTTTCGACGTTCGTTTTTCCGGGCGCGCGGACGCGCGTCGCGGCGCGCGGCGTCCCTACGGACGGACGCGCCGCGAGGTTTTTCGGTACGCGGAGATTTTCATGCGTTGGTTTTGGATAGATCGGTTTCTCGAATTTGAACCCGGCAAGCGCGCGGTGTCGGTGAAGAACATCTCCCTCGCGGAGGAGCATCTTCACGACCACTGGGACGGCTGCCCGATCATGCCCGCCTCGCTGATGATCGAGGGGATGGCCCAGACGGGCGGACTGCTGGTCGGGCAGGCGAATAATTTCGAGCATGACGTGGTGCTGGCGAAAATCACCAAGGCCGAGTTCAACGGCCTGGCGATCCCCGGCGACCAGTTGACCTACGAAGCCGTCATCGAAAACATCGCCCCGGAAGCGGCGTCCATTCGCGGCGTCGTTCGGAAGAACGGCGAGGAATTCGGACACATTGACATCATGTTCTCCCACGCCAACAACAGCATTTCCGGCGTGGAATTGCCCGAGCGATTCGTCTTCACCGGTTCGCTGCATCGCATGGTCGAACCGTTCCTGGAGGCGAAGGATGCTTGATCGGCGGGTGGCTATCACGGGCCTGGGCGTCGTGACGCCGCTTGGGGTGGGCATGGACGAAACCTGGAGCGCCCTGCGGGACGCCCGAGGCGGGGTGACGGAAATCTCCCTGCTGGAACCGGGGCATTTCCCCTGCAAAATCGGCGGGCAACTGCTGGACTTCTCCGCCCGGAATTTCGTGCCCAAGAATTACCGCAAAGCCGTCAAGGTGATGGCCCGCGATATCGAAATCGCCGTGGCCGCGGCGGACCTGGCGTTTCTCGACAGCGGGTTGGTCACGCGAGGCCTGGAGGGCAAGGGCGAACCGACCGTCGATTCCAAACGCCTGGGATGCAATATCGGCGCGGGTTTGATCTGTACGGAACTCAACGAACTCGGAACCGCCGTCAACACCTCCGTGACGGACGGGAAGTTCGATTTCAAGACCTGGGGAACCAGCGGTATGAACAACCTCACGCCGCTGTGGCTGCTGAAGTACCTGCCCAACATGCTTTCCTGCCACGTGACGATCATTCACGGCGCGGAAGGTCCCAGCAACTGCATCACCTGCGGCGACGCTTCGGGACACCTTGCCGTCGGGGAATCCGCGCTGTACATCCGGCGCGGGGCCGCCGACGTCGTGATCGCCGGAGCGGCCGAGAGCAAACTGAACCACATGGGACTGCTGCGGCAGGGGAAACTCCAGCGCCTTTGCACCACGCGAAACGATCAGCCCGCTGCGGCCGTCCGGCCGTTCGACGCCGATCACGCCGGAACCGCCATCGGCGAGGGCGGTGGATTGCTGATCCTCGAGGATATGGAGTACGCGAAACATCGCGGGGCGCGAATCTACGCGGAGCTGGTCGGTTTCGGGGCTGCCTGCGACGCCCAGGCGATCGACGTGCTGCGCCCGACGTCGGGGCACCTGGGACTGGCGGTCAAAAACGCCGTTTCCTCCGCGGGGATCACCCCGGACGACATCGACGCGATCGTCACGTACGGCACGGGCGTACCGGGTGAAGACGCCGTCGAGGCGGCCGCCTGGCGCGAAGCGCTGGGGGAAAGGGCGTCCGAAATTCCGGCGGTGTCCTTCACCGGCGCGACCGGAACGATGTTCGCCGGCGCCAGCGGTGTGCAGTTGTCCGTGGCCGCCAAGTGCCTCGCGGAGCAGGTGATTCCCCCGACGGTGAATTTCACCCGACCCGCCGAGGGATGCGCGATGAACTTCGCCCCCGAAACCAGGCCGGTGAAGATGCGCCACGTCGTCACCGGCGCGTACACCGTGGGAGGCCAAAGCGGCGCCTGCGTGTTGAAAGTTAGCGAAAATTAGAAGAGAAGAGAACGCGAATTTCACGAAGAAGACGAATTTCGCGAATTGGTTTTATGAAAAAAAACATTCGTCTTATTCGTTCTGATTCGCGTCATTCGCGTTCTCTTCCCTGACATTTTACCGAGGATTGAGCTTGCATGGAAAAACGACGCGTCGTCATCACGGGAATGGGCAGCGTGAATCCCCTGGCCCACAACGCCGAGGACACCTGGGCCGCGCTGTTGCGGGGCGATCTGGCGCCCTCGCCGATCGGATTGTTCGACGCGAGCACCTATCCGACGACCTTCGCGGCGCAGGTGAAGGATTTCGACTTCGCCGCCCGCGTTCCCTCGGCCCAGAAGCACAAGCACGCCGGACGACACTGCCAGTTCACTCTCGCTGCCGCCATCGAAGCCTGGAAGCAGTCGGGACTCGACGCCTACTCCGAACTGGATCATCAACGTCTGGGCGTGTATCTCGGAAGCGGCGAGGGAAGCATCGACTTCGAGAATTTCGTCTCCCTCCTGATCGAGGCGTGGGACGGCCGGCAGGTGGACACGAACCTTTGGCCTGACCTTGCCTTCGAGCGCATGGAACTGTATCGCGAAGTGGAACAGGAATCGAACATGGTGCTGGCGCACCTGGCGGCAGAGTTCGACGTGCAGGGACCGGCGTTCAACGTCCTGACCGCCTGTGCCGCGTCCACCCAGGCGATCGGGGAAGCGGTCATGCAGATTCGGTACGGGTTCGTGGACACCGTCATCACCGGCGGGGCGCACAGCATGATTCATCCGTTCGGCGTGACGGGATTCAACCGTTTGACGGCGTTGTCCACCCGCAACGACGACATTCCCACGTCCAGTCGGCCTTTTGATATGACCCGTGACGGGTTTGTCATCGGCGAGGGCGCGAGCATCCTGATCCTCGAGACTCACGAGCAGGCCAAGTCCCGCGGGGCGAAGATTCTCGCGGAGATCATCGGCTACGGCGCCAGCGCCGACGCGTTTCGCATTACCGACCAGGATCCCGAAGGCGACGGCGCCGCGACCAGTATGCGCGCGGCGCTCGCCGACGCGGGGGTGACGCCGGAGCAGATCGATTATATCTCCGCCCACGGCACGGGCACGAAGCAGAACGACCAGGTGGAAACGCGGGGCGTCAAGGCCGTCTTCGGGGAATACGCCCCCAAGGTGCCCATGTCCAGCGTTAAGAGCATGCTGGGGCACCTGATCGCCGCCGCGGGCGCGACGGAGCTGATCACCTGCGTTATGGCGTTGCGGGACCAGATCTTACCGCCCACCGCCAACCTCCACACGCCCGATCCGGAATGCGACCTGGACAACATCCCCAACGAACCCCGCAAAGCCGACGTGAAAACCTGCATGTCCAACAGCTTCGGTTTCGGCGGACAGAACAACACCATCATTCTCGTGGGCGGGGAGTCGGTAGTCAGTAGCCTGTAGTCCGTAGCCGGGTAAGCCTCTTGCGAGTATGGTTTGCCGACCTCAAGTCCCCAAACCCAGGTCCCAGGTCAATTTCAATATTAATCAAATTTTGTTTTTGGCGCATCCGCAAAGGGCAATATAATGATTCCGAGCCAAACTTGGTTGTGGAGTCGGGCGGATTCTCGTTGTCTTATCGTGAGGGATGATGAAAGTTGTGCGGGGAAAATGATCTGTTCCCCCGCCAATAGGTAAGTCTATAATCTCTCAGTTCGTCTTGATTACGCGAACGATCCTTCTGACCATGGCTGCGCCGGTGGCGCAGGGTTTGGCGGAAGAGCAAATAATCCGGTTGTGTGACCGGGATATCAGGCGGCAATTGGAGCCTGGTCGAGCGCATTGTGCGCCGGCCTATTATGAAGGGAGAGTTACGATGAAAAAGAACATGTCGTTACGGAATTTGTCGTGGGTTGCGGCTTTGGCGCTGGTTTGCGCCACGGCGGTCGCCGGTGCAGACACCATGCCCGAGATCGAGCTGACGTTCAGGTCGCACGCG
Organism: Phycisphaerae bacterium; assembly: GCA_016929245.1. Classification (GTDB taxonomy): domain Bacteria; phylum Planctomycetota; class Phycisphaerae; order SM23-33; family SM23-33; genus JAFGEJ01. The sequence goes on along the minus strand of JAFGJE010000235.1, from coordinate 38,862 downwards.
TGCTCCGACGTTCAGGCCACGGCAACCTATCTCACCAGTTACGGCGGAGTTGGCACATTCGACGGATCGGGGTACTCGGCGACTCCGGAAGAGAGGTTCCCATACCTGTCGGGTGCAATATACAGCACGGAGTTCGGCTGGCCTCCGTTTGTGAATCCTCCCGATCCGTGCCCCGCTGTTGGGGTCGATTTACCGCAGACGCAGGCGACCATGACCGGCTACAACCAGGGTGCAGAGATCGCCTGCGCCTCGGGGCACACGTCGGTCGGTCTTGAGGTTGCCCACGACCCCCACGACCTCCATTACGCCTCCGTGCCGCCGAATATGCTGAGGTTCCATTCGAGCGTCTTCGCGATCATGACTGTTGAGGACGCCACCAGTCAGGCGAACGGAACCTACGGCAGCGCCCACGGTGAGGTGGAAATACACGGCCTGGAGACCACGAGTGACGCATCTTTGTATGTGGAATCCAATGAGGATTTCCCGGCCGGCTCTTCCGTGTGGCTGCACCTTCAAGGCGAGTTGACGCTGACCGGCGAAAACGAACACCTTTATGACGAATGCTACAGCATGCAGTTTGAGCTGAAGATCGGCTCCTGGCAGGACACGTACAATGAGCCGTGCGTGATCGACGAGTACATCGAGGTTATATCCGGGCAAACGCTGGACTTTCACTACAAGCACACAGCCGGGCTTGATCTCAGCATAGATGACGGCCCCCCCTACGACAGTCTGATTACCTTGATGACGATGGACTTGACAGCCGTTCCCGAGCCGGCCACGATAAGCCTGCTGACCCTGGGCGGTTTGGCGCTGCTGCACCGTCGACGACGCGCCTGAGACTAAAAAAACAGCAAACCGCCGATGATCCGGTTTCGCCCGGATTGTCGGCGGTTTTTTTCTCGGACAATCCGCGGTTCTCGGTTCCGAATCCGAATTCCCAAATCCCTTGATTTTTTCCAATCGCTTCGGGTATGTTTCGGTGGTTGTGGGCCGCGATATTGGAACGATTTTGGAGACGGAATTGGCGGATGGAATTGTCATCCTGGCGACGTGGGAGTGGGTTGCGAAGCACTGGGCGTTGCTGGCGATCGCGGCTACCCTTTTGAGCCTTTTGATCGGCGTGCTGTGGCTGTTGACGTATTACATTCGCATCTGCCTGAATATCTTCGTCGATACCCCGCCGCCGCTGTCGATGAATCCCGTCGATTTTCAACCCCTGGAAGGCGAAATCGTCCGCTTCCGCAGCTACGACGGCACGAGCCTGCGGGGGATGCACTTAACGGCCCCCAAGGGCGTCCCGTACAAGGGAACGGTCGTGTTCTGCCACGAATACGGTTCGGACATGTACAGTTGCGCCCGGTACACCCGGCCGTTGCTGGAAGTGGGGTACGACGTGTTTACCTTTGATTACCGCGCCCACGGGCAGTCCAGCGGGAAGGACTACACCCCGCTGCAATGGCCCAGCGACAAGGAACTCGGCGACACGCTGGGCGCCTGCGCGTACGTGGAATCCGCGTTGCGCGCGGAGGGACGGGATCCGAGCATCGGACTGTTCGGGATCAGCCGGGGCGCCGGGGCGGGGTTAATGGCTGCCGCTGCCGATCCGAACATCAAAGCCGTCGTCACCGACGGGGCGTTCAGCACCGAAACCACGTTAACCGCCCTGATGCGGCGGTGGGCGCATATCTTCGCCACCGTCAAGCTGGTCTACCAGAACCACCCCCCGGCGTTCTGGAATTTCCTTTGCTGGATCCTGATGCGCTTCGCCCAGCCGAAACTGAAGCGCCGCTTTCCTTCCGTTCGCAAGGCGCTGCGGGACATGCAGCCGCGACCGATCTTCTTCATCCACGGCGAGCGGGACAGCTACATTCGCGTGGATCAGACCGAAATGCTCTACGAAACCGCTCCCACGCCGAAGTACCTTTGGGTCGTCGCCAAAGCCAAGCACAACCAGGCCGTCGTGACCGATCCGAAATCCTACGCCGCCCGAACGGTCGCGTTCTTCGACAAACACCTCGCCGGCGAGGACGTGGGCGAGGAATGCATCCTCTCCGACCCCGTCGCGGAAGACGTCGCGTAGAGACTCGGCGCGGGTTGCGCCCGCGCTGTATCTCAGCGGTGAAATTTCCGGGTTGTCGGGTTTCGTCAAGACGAAATCGAAATTTTTTTTCACGGAGGATATCAGGAAATAAAAGTAGTTTTTGACGAAAACAGACGAATGTGAAAATAGGTAAAATTTTCACATTTCCCCTTTGCTCCGAGTATTAAGAGAATCGTACATTTATCACAGCCGGCCAGCAGGAGCCGTTAGTCTACGTATTCTCAAATTCCCGTTGCAGCCCTGCACCCTCACCTGAACGATGGGTTTGGTTTTATCAAGGCCGTTGGGACTCACTTACCCCCGCTTCAGGTCCGGCGTGCGATTTTCAGACGGGTCCATCACGGGATTTCCCAGGTTTCTTTGTGTGGTAATGTCCTGATACAGGACTCGTGAGGATAGGATCATGAAGACCGTAGCAATTATCAATGAAAAGGGGGGAACCGCCAAGACGACCACCACGGTCAGCCTGGCTGCCGCCCTGGGTGAGATCGGACAGTCGGTGCTCGTGGTCGATCTGGACGGGCAGGCGGCTTCCTCCCGATGGCTGGGAATCGAGGGCGATTCCCGCCTCGCCGACGCGATGATCGCCGGGGAAGGGCTCGAACCCATCCCGAACGTCCTGCCGAACGTCGATCTGGCGCCCGCCAGCGGGAAGATCGACTCCGTCGCGCATGAACTGCGCCCCACGCAGGGGGGGCAGTTGCGCCGCGTGCTGGCTGAGGTGCAGGCGAAAAAATCCTATGATTACATTCTCATGGATTGTCCGCCCAGCCTGGGAAACCGGCTGATCGGGAACGCCATGCTGGCGGCCACCCACGCGCTGGTGCCCGTGGAGACGTCCATTCTCGCGTTGGACGGCCTGCGGATTCTGCTGACGATGCTGCGGGACATCCGCCAGGGATTCGATCACGAGATCGAACTGATGGGCGTGCTGGCGTGCCGGTACGACGCCCGGACGCGCTTAAGCCGCCTGATCCTCAGCGAACTGCACCGCGCCCTGCCGGGCAAGGTCTTCCGCACCGTCATCCACAACACGATCCGCATCCAGGAATGCCCCGCCGTCGTCAAGAGCATCCTGGAATACGCCCCGGATTGCCCCGCGTCGAAGGATTATCGCATGTTGGCGCAGGAGCTGGTCACCGGGAACGTCGAAGGCGAGCACGTCGAGGAAGTCGAAGACCTCGCCGGTTGCGACGCCGTCGACCACTCGGATCAGCAGACGATCCTGGATTTCCGGCATCGGGCGGCGGAGTTCTTCGGCCGGCCGATCGAGGATGAACCGACGACTTCCGTTTCGGCGGAAGAGAAAACGGACGAAGAGATTGAAAACGTGGTCGTCGACGTGATCGCGGAGACCGAAGAAGGCGATTGGCCCGTGGCCCCGCCGAGTCAGACGCTTCGGGCGGTGGAAGAACCCCACGAGGAGAATCCTCCGCTTTCCGCGCCGGAAGAAGAACCGATGGATGAATTCATCATCGCGGTGGCGGAAGAACCGTCGGTGGAACCGCCCGCGGAACACGAGGACGATCCCCTGACGCCCCTCGCGCAAACGGTGGCTGCCTATCGCCACGAACACGAACCCCCCAATCCGTACACCGCCGATTCGCGGGAAATCCGGGGCGACGAAGAGCACTGGAAGGCCCGTCGAAACGCCAAACTCATCGCCGCGGGGTTGGTGCTTCTGTTCGCCGCCGGGGCGCTGCTGGTGCAACGAACCAGATTATTCCCCCGATCCGCCGAGGCGAACCACGATTCGGCGGTTCAAACCACGGAACCGTCCCTCGATCCGGCCTCCGCGGGCAAGGAGGAAACACAGGATTCGGTGATGGAAATCTTTGAAGAAGACGCCCAGCCGCAACCCGCGGATTCCCCAACCATCCCCGCGATTGCCAAGGCTGCCGATCCTGTCGCACCGAAAGCGGCGGAACCCAAACCGCAAACCAAACAATCTCCACCGGTTCCAAAACCCGCGCCTTCGGATACATCGACGGGCGACCCGTCGACGGGATCCGAAACCGCCGGGCGCGAAACGGATTCGGAAACTCCCGCCGGGGACAAACCCGCCGGGAAGCCCACCATCGCCGAAGAGAAACCCGCGCCGGACGTCGAACCGATTTCCCTGACCTTCAGCGGGATGATGGGAACCGGCGGAAATTACTCCGCCACGATCAACGGCCGCTGGCTGCACGTGGGCGATCAGATTCTCGACGCGACGCTGGTGGACGTGGATCCGATGTTCGCCGAGGTGGAATGGCGGAACCGGCGATATCGCCTGCGCATGGGCGAGGAATCCATCCTGCGCGTCGGCGAGGGAGAGCCCGGCGAGTAAAGGGCGACGTGATGACGACCAACGAACCAACGCAAATCCCCCCGGACGACGTTTCGAGGCAAGGAGCGGGAATCATGGACAGGGCTGAGCAACAACCGGGACCGCACTCCGCCGGCGTGGCGACGCTGGACAACAGCGGATACACTTTCAGTCGGCTGGGTCTGGTTCCTCCGAAGGAACCGGCGGCGTCCCGGCCGTCGCATTCCGTTCCGGTTTCGGCGTCGGTGGCGCATTCGATTCATCCGACCCCCGTCCCGCCGCCGTCGCATCCGACGCCTTCCCTGCCCGGCGCTTCGTCCGCCTGGCGGGAGACAGCCGATCAACCGCATGAGCATCCCGCGCACGAGGCGTCCCAGCCGGCCCACACGCACTCTCACTCTCACACGCCTTCGGCCGAAGAGGAATACGTCCGCGTGACCGTCAAGGTTCCCCGCGCGCTGCGGGACATTCTCCGCAGTTGCGCGAAGAACACGCACCAGTATCAATACGTTCTGGTGATCGAGGCGTTGGCGGAATACATGGTGCACCTGCCCGATGACGTCCAGCGCCAGCTTCTGCGCGACGTCAACGGCGAAAAAACACCGAAAAAATGCTGCGCCGAAGTGCCCACGTCCACCTGGAAACGCCTCTGGAAACGATGGTTCGCCCGTCGGATCGAAAAAACGGCGTGAGGATGGGTTCCGATGCTGGTGATAGAGGTATTGTTATCCAAAGGAATCTATTCCTCCAGAACTTGCAAGGTGTCCGCCAGGTTGGGTACGGGCTTAAAAACGAAAACACCGCCCGTTTTGGTTTTTTGCAGGAGTCCTCTCTCGGCCAAGTCCAATAGGTCCGTTCTGGCTGTCTGATATACAATATCATGACTTCCTTGGTGTGAACGAAAGGTATAGGCGGCGTTTTCATGGCGTAACGCGTGACTCAACAACGCCTTTTGCCTGTAATTCATTCCAAGAGAAGCCTTCATTAACGATTCCGTGGCGTGAATTTCCGCTGTTTTTCTTTGAATGTATTCATGGAGTTCTTCCATGGATTTCATTAAGACCTCCAGGTGATACAGGAGGAAATAGGTTAGATCGTTTTCGTCCGTTTCCGAATACAGAAACGCCCTTCCATATTGCGCGGGGGACATTCGAATCATTTGTGAGATGGAGGTAAACTCGAAAAGCCAGTAGCCTTCCCGAAGAACGGACCAGTAAAACAAAGCCCTCGCGCAGCGTCCGTTTCCGTCATAAAAAGGATGGTCATAGGCCAGCCAGAAATGCAACACTATCGCGCGAATGACGGGATGGACAAATTCCACCCGCGGTTTCCCATTGGCGAAATCGCACATCGCCTTCATTCGCTCGGGTAATTCCTTCGCGTGGGGAGGCGTGTTCAGAATTTCATTGTAGGGAGTAATGGCGCGCACGTCTTCGTCCGATGTTCGAAAACGACCCACGGCGTCGCTTTTTTCCAATGTTCCCTCGGTCAGGACTGTGTGGAGATAAAAGACGATATCGGGAGTCAGTTCCTTGTCCTTCAGGGAACGGATTTGCTGCATTGCGTGATAATTGTTCAGAATCATTCGTTCGCTGTTGTCGCGGGGGGGGCGTTTCGAGCGGATCATTTCCTTGGCGACGGCACGTGTGGTGGCCGCTCCCTCCAACTGGCTGGACGTGATCGCTTCCTCCACGAGGGAGCGGACAAGATAACGATCCCTCGTGTCCGGGGTCAGCGCACTGTCCTCCAGCATGGAAATCGTTCCACCGGCATTCTGATCGATATAATGCAGCCGTTCGGGAATGGGAGCGGGTAGGCCGTATTGAAAAGGGATTCCTTTCGTATCCAGTTCGGGTAATGGAGACAGCAACCCCATTCGCGCCAATTTCATCGCCAGCCACCACTCCTCGTGCGTGAGCGGTTTCGGCGGTTTCAAGTGTCGGATCTTATCCCAGTGTCGGTACTGACCGTCATTCTTCATGCGTCGGGTGATTTCAAATACAGAATCTGTGCGTTTTGATAGAAAGGCTTTTTTAAATAAAACCTCCATATCCGGTGGTGCTTGAGGTATTTTCATGAGTATCCTCTTGTCATTTTTACCCGCGGAATCCTGAAATACTAATTTGTCCATTATTAGTATATTCGGTAGGGTGAAGTGTAAGAAAACTAAATTAGTAGAAATTAGTATTTTTTTAGTAGTTTGGCGCATGTATTATGTCAGGTAAAAATACTAATTTAGTAGAAATTAGTATTATTTTAGTATTTTGGATGGAAACAGGAAGCATCAAAAAGACCATTTGATTGCAAATATTTATATATAAATTAGTTGCAGCGTTTCTGGTTGTGATCTCAAAATCATCTCGGCAGTGAGTCTTGCACGGGATTCCCTTTTCGCCTATTCTTGTCTCTTCCGGGTTACTTGTTGGATTCTCCGTGGCAAAAAGTTTTTCACGGAACCCATCACTATTTCATACTATGGAAACCGCGTCCTTTTGACTGGACAGATCGTCGAGGTTGGGGTATAAGGAAAGACGGGAAAACTGCCATGGCAATTTTCGTCTCCGCCGCCCCGGCGGAGATTGCGTTTCCGCGGGTTTCCCGGTAAAGAAGGTGAGTATGACGTTGGTGCGACAACCGGATCGGATTCGCCTGGCGATGCTGGGCATGGTGGACGGAAACGGGCATCCGTACAGCTGGACGGCGATTCTCAACGGGCGATACGACGCGGCGGTGATGGCGGATTGCGGCTATCCGGTGATTCCGCAATATCTCGGCGCCGCCCCGGCGGGGCAGTTGGGGATCGACGGCGTGGAGGTCACGCACATCTGGTGCGACGATCCCGCCGAAGCCCACAAGGTCGCCCGCGCGACGTACATCCCCAACATCGTGGATCACCCTGAGGACGTCATCGGGCAGGTCGATGCCGTCATCCTTCCCACCGACAAAGGCTGGGAGCACGTCGATCGCGCCAGGCCCTTCGTGGAAGCGAACCTGCCGGTCTTCGTCGACAAACCCTTGACCGACCAGGAAGCGGGGTTGCGGCAGTTCGTCGCCTGGGTGCGCGAAGGCAAGGCGATCCTCTCCACCAGCGCCATGCGCTACGCCAGGGAATTCGTCGCCGTCAAGGAGAAACTCGCCGACGTGGGCGAGGTGCGGCTGATCACCAACGTCACGCCCAAGAGCTGGGAGCGATACGGTATTCACGCCCTGGAGGCGGTGTATCCCCTGCTCCCGCCGGGCGGTTGGGAGTGGGTCGCCAACACCGGCGACGAGTCGGCCAACATCGTGCACATTCACCACGCGTGCGGCGCGGACGTGGTGCTCTCCGCCGTCGCGGACATGTACGGCGGGTTCGGTTACGTGAACGTTCACGGCACGAAAAGCACGCTCCAGACGCGATTCGAGGACACGTTTTACGCCTTCCGGACGCAACTGGTCGCGTTCGTGGACTACCTGCGCAGCGGGGAATTGCCCTTCCCCTTCGAGCAGACCATCGAGTTGATGAAAATCATTATCGCGGGAATACGCAGCCGGACCGAAGGAGGCCGACGCGTGCCACTTTCCGAAATTTCGACGGAGACTTCTTAAATGACTCAGCAAACGATGTCCATGCGTCCCAGCCGGGTGCTGCGGCGGATGCGCGCCGGACAGACGGCGGTATGTTTCAAAACCAACCTGTCCGATCCCCGCGTGGCGGAGATGGCCGGGCGGGCCGGTTTCGATTGCCTCTGGACGTGCATGGAACACGTGCCCAATTCCACCCACGACGTGGAAAACCAGATTCGCGCGGGAAAAATGCACGACATGGACACGCTCGTGCGCGTGCGACGCGGCAGCTACAGCGACCTGATCCTCCCGCTGGAAATGGACGCCGCCGGGATCATGGTCCCGCACGTGATGAACCTGGAGGACGCGAAAAAGGTCGTCTACTACACCCGGTTTCACCCGATCGGCCGACGCCCGTGGGACGGCGGAAACAGCGACGGCGCGTACTGCATGATCCCGCCGGAGAAATACATCGTGGAAGCCAACCGCGAGCGGTTCGTCATGGTGCAGATCGAAGATCCCGAACCGATGGACGACCTGGAGGAGATCGCCAAACTCGACGGCATCGACGTGATCTTCTTCGGCCCGGGCGACTTCAGCCAGGGGATCGGACTGCCCGGACAGTACAGCCACCCGAAAGTCATGGAGGCGCGGAAGCGCGTTCTGGAGACCGCTAAAAAACACGGCAAGTTCGCCGGAACGATGGGCACGCCCGAAACCCTTCCTGAACTCTCGAAGATGGGTTTCCAGTTCCTGAACGTCGGCGCGGACGTGACCACGCTGAGCATAAAAATGGCCGAAATCGCCAAAACACTCAACCAGGCGGGTTACGCCCTGCCCAATTCGATTTATTAATGCACTCCGCGAGCAAATAGTATTCTGTAATATCAAAAAATATCAACTTGTCATCCTGAGCGAAGCGAGTCTTCGAGCGAAGTCGAAGGACCTCACGCCAACCTACCCGTAAGGTCCTTCGACTGCGCTCGAAGACTCGCTCCGCTCAGGATGACAGATAACAATTTTTTATTTTTTTTATGAACCAATGAATCTTCCGGGGGACTTATTCTGTTAGAAGACAAAGGGTGAGAGGCCGACGGCGATTGACAAGTGAACAGGTCCCGGCCGATCAGCGATCAGAACGTTTTTTTTTGAGGGCGAGTCAGGATTGACCAGCAAGGACGACAATGTCCGGATGTTCCAAGGCCTGCGCCGCGGCCGGGCGGAGGCGTTGACGATGGTTGTCGAAACCTACAGTCCGATTCTGATTCGCGCGGCATGGCTGTATCTCGCCGACGCCCACGCGGCGGAGGACGCCGTGCAGGAAACGTTCCTGGCGGCCTGGGACGGCGCGAAACGGGCCGGGAATCACACGTCGCTGAAAGGCTGGCTGCTGGGCATCCTGACGAATCGCTGCCGAAAGCATATCCGCGCCGCGAACCGCCGTCGAAAACGGGAACAGCGATTCCGGGAGCGAAATGGAACGTCCGAAACGCACGGAATATCCGACCCGCGGCTGGACGGTTTGCAGAACGCCATCGTTCAACTGGACAGTCGGTTACGCGAGGTGGTGATTTTTCGGTATTGGCAGGATATGAGCGTGCAGGAAACGGCTGCGGCGCTGGGGATTCCGGAAGGCACCGTAAAAAGCCGGACCAGCACCGCCATCGGCCGACTTCGGGAGATTATGGAAACCAGGGATAAGCAATGAACAGGGAATCCAACCAATTTGAGCAGTCTCTCAGCGATTCGCTGGAGGCGATTTCAAAATCGGCTCCAGCCGCGCCGGACGCGGATGCGATATTCCGGCGGCTGCGCCGAAGGAAAGCCCGTCGGATCAGTGGAGCGGTCACCGTGTTGGTGCTGTTGGCATGCGGGCTGGGTTTGCTGGTGTCGTATCCATTCCATCATCACGTTTCGTCGATACCTTCCCAGGTAGTCCATGCCCCCGCTTCGCCGTCGGAAGTTCAGGCGAAATCCGCACAGCCCTGGACGCCGCCGAAACTGACCTTCAGTGCCGTGTCTCTTCCCGACATGAAGCTGCAGGGAAGCCAAACGGCGAACATGCCCACAGCCTGCGCCCCTTCCGGGGCGACGGGAACTTCTCCACGAATACAACTGCGATTCGCCGCGCCGAGCGTTTCGCTTCCGAAACTGTAATGCAACGAGATACACCGAAAGGACTGGAATCATGAAACCGCAACGAAACATGGCAATGTGGATGATATTGGTGGTTGTTCTTTCCCTGACGACGGCTGCCTTCACCCAGGAGAAACCCGCCACCCAGCCGACCCAAACCAACTCTAAAGAGAGCAATCCTTGGGAACAGATGTTAAAGAAGCGAATGGACAAAATCGAATTGGTGGATGTTCGATTCACGGACGCCATTGACTATTTCCGCGACCTGGTATCTAAAAATGGATTAAATATCGTAACCAAATGGGGGGAACTGGAGGTGGACAATCCGGAAATCAAGGATAAGCAGGTGACGGTTCAGTTGGTGGATATTCCCTTCGGTCAGGCGATGCAGGTATTGGTGGATTCCGCCGGCGGGGGAATTATGAAACTTGGATATAACGTCGAAGGCAGCATTCTCACGATTTCCACGGCGGAGATCATTAACAGTCAAATGATCACAAAAACATATAACGTTTCGGATCTGATGGATCCGAATGAACTCGATCGGGAGTGTTCCGACTCTGATATGAATCACCGTCTTATCAATACCATTCGCACGACGATTGATCATGGAAGCTGGTATCCGAACGGGAACGCACAATTAAACTATTTAGGAGGTGTACTGGTTGTCACACAGATACAACCCAACCAGACGGCCGTCGAACAATTGCTGGAAAAAATTCGAAAGGCTGGCTACCAGAAAACCCCCGTGACGCCCGACACGCAGGCGAGGGAAATGAAAGTGCGCAATGTCATGCTCGGAAACATGGCCGACACTTGTTTCAATTCGGGCGTCATGGGCATTGCCGCTGTCGGGGGACTTCGGACGGAAACGCCGATGGAACCCAAGGATCAGATTCAACAGTTTGAAGATTTACTGTCCCAAACGAAAAGCCTGGGCATTCGCAACGCGATTCGCCTGACGCTCAAGGACCTGTATATCGAAACGGGCAACCTCCCCAAGGCCCGCGAGCATCTGAAAAAAATCATCGAAGAAAACGACGAAGCTCCTGAAAGTTTATTCGATGAAAGTGGGAACAGGCACAAAAGGATTCAGGACATGCCGCGGGAAGAAAAATCCCGAGGGCGAAGGGATTAAAATACATAACCAAATGAATCATGGCGCGGGCTGTGTCCGTAATCCAATTGTGGATTGCGGACCTGTCCCCTAGGGATTGCGGAATGTTGAAGATCCCATTAGGGGCGGATTGAAAGAGAAAACAAAAAATAACCCTCTTCGTCCCGAAGGGACGAGAAGCGTTTAGCCGGTGGTGAGCGGAGCGAACCACCGGAACCGATGCCCAAAGAAAAGAGTCCCAACGGGACGACAGCGATGTTGAGATTGTCGCGAAACAACATCAATCCGGATTCGCTGCCGTCCCTTCGGGACTTGTGATTCCAGGGAGCCGGTTTCCGGGGGTTCGCTTCGCTCACGCCCCGGCTAAACGCTTCCGACCCCTCCGGGGTCGGAATGTCGTTCTGAATCTTCGCGCGGTGGGAATCTTTCCCGCCGCGTAATTCCTTCGTTTCAATTTCCCTATTGCTCCCAACCGTGGGTTTTGCCACAATCTCCTGCTCGTTACGATTTTTTCCATTGTCTCCAGGATAAGGATTCCTCATGTTGAATGTTGGGAGTAAGGATTGGGAAAATCCGGTGTTGGCCGGGATCAACCGTCGAATGGGACATTGCACGAAGGCGTCGTACACGGCCGTCCGGCAGGCGCTGGCGTGTCGGCGGACGGCTTCGCCGTTCCGCAAATCCCTGGACGGTTTGTGGAAATTTCACCTGGCGAAAACGCCCGAAGCGGCCGGTGAGCGATTCGCCGATCCCGCGTTCAACGACGCCCGTTGGGACGAGATCGACGTACCGAGCAACTGGACCACGCGCGGCTACGACAAACCGATCTACACGAACGTCAAAATGCCCATCCCCACCGACCCGCCGCACGTGCCCGCGGACGACAATCCCACGGGTTGCTATCGCGCGACGTTCACCGTGCCGGCAGGCTGGCGGGGCAGGGAGACGTTCCTGTGCTTCGACGGCGTGGAGTCGATGTACTACGTCTGGGTCAACGGGCGGTTCGTCGGCATGGGCAAGGATTCCCGCCTGCCGAGTGAGTTTCACATCACCCCGTATCTCAAGACGGGTAAAAACACCCTGGCGGTGAAGGTGATCCGCTGGTCCGACGGCAGCTGGCTGGAAGATCAGGATCATTGGTGGATGGCGGGGATCTATCGCGGCGTGTACCTGTATTCCACGCCGAAAGTGCATATCCGGGACTTCGCGGTGCGCACGACGTTCGACGGGAAATTCGAGAACGCGACGCTGAGTGTCGGCGTGGACGTTGAGAGTTTTTTGAAAAAGGTGAATCTGAAAGACTATCGGCTGGAAGGGATGCTGTATTCGCGAAACGGCAAGCCGGTGCTGCGTCGTTGTATGCAAGCGAGCGTCGATCCGTTGAAAACGAAGCTGCTCGCGGAGGTGCGAAAACCGTTGCAGTGGTCCGCGGAGGAACCGAACCTGTACACGCTGGTGCTGAAACTTCTCGATCCAGCGGGAAAAACGGTGGAGATCACCTCCGCCCGCGTGGGGTTCCGGCAGGTGGAAATCCGCAATCGGGAACTGCTGGTGAACGGTCAACCCGTGTATCTCCAGGGCGTCAACCGGCACGACCATCACGAGCGCAACGGCAAGACGGTTTCCGAAGCCGACATGCTCGCGGATGTGCTGCTGATGAAGAGGTTCAATATCAACACCGTTCGCACGTGTCATTACCCCAACGACGAACGCTTCTACGAACTCTGCGACGAGTACGGTCTGTACGTCATCGACGAGGCGAACATCGAGTGTCACGCCGTGACCGATCGGATCGCCCGCGACCCGCTGTGGACGGAGGCGTTCGTGGATCGCGGCAAGCGGATGGTCCAGCGGGACAGGAATCATCCGAGCGTCATCGTCTGGTCGCTGGGCAACGAAAGCGGATACGGCGAAAATCACGACGCGATGGCCGGGTGGATGCGCCATCACGACCCGACGCGCCCGCTGCACTACGAACACGCGACCGGGAAGAATCGCGCCTACGACAGCCGCATCGCCACGGACATCCTCTGCCCGATGTACCCCAGCCTCGACCGCCTGCGCGAGTGGGCCGCCGACCCGATCGTCAACGAAGGCGCGACGAACCGCACCAGCCTGCCCGGCGACATCCGCCAGGAGGAATACCGCCCGATCATCATGTGCGAGTACGCCCACGCCATGGGTAACAGCGTGGGCAACCTGAAGGAATACTGGGACCTGATCGAATCCACGCACGGCCTGCAGGGCGGGTGCATCTGGGACTGGATCGACCAGGGGCTCGTGAAGACCGACGAAAACGGCGTGGAATACTGGGCCTACGGTGGGGACTTCGGCGACGAGATCAACGATAAGAATTTCAACATCAACGGGCTGATCGCCCCCGATCGGACCCCGCACGCGGCGATGTGGGAATTCAAGAAGATCATTCAGCCGGTGGGTTTCCAGGCCGGCCCGGTCTTGCTGAAACAAGGCAAACTCCGCGTGCTGAACAAGCGGTTCTTCACGAATTTATCGGATCTTTCCGGCGCGTGGGATATTCTCGTGGACGGGAAGATTGTCAGAACGGGCAGGTTGCCGAGGATCGCAGCCGGGCCTCGAAAGAGCGAAACCATCTCCCTGCCGATTCGGGGTTTGACGCTGCCGGCGGGGAAGGAAGCGTTCCTGAACGTGCGGATGTTCCTCGCGAAGGATACCACGTGGGCGAAGAAAGGCCACGTCGTCGCCTGGGAGCAGTTTCCGTTGCCGGTGAAACTCGTCAAACCCAAAGCGCCCGCGAAACAAGCATCGGCGGACCTTGCCGTCGGGCAAACCCGCGACGCGATCCACGTGAAGGGCGACGGTTTCGCCGTGGAATTCGACGTGCAGCAGGGACGGCTGACGAAATTCACCGCCGGCGGGAAGAATCTGCTGCTCGAAGGGCCTCGAGTCAACGTCTGGCGCGGACCGACGGACAACGACGGTGTGAAGCAGTTGATGGAGCATCAGGGACGTAAAGTCCTGGCCAAATGGCTGGCGGCCGGGTTGGACGACGTGCAGTACAAAACGAAGCGTTGCGAAGTGCGCCGCGCCGGGCCGCGGGCGGTGACGGTGGTCGTCGAAACCCGCGCGAACGGAAAGGGCAGCCGACTGGGGATCACGCACGAACACGTTTACACGATCCACGCCGACGGACGGGTGGACGTGCGCAACGTCGTGGAGGCGGACAATCGCCTGCCGGACCTGCCCCGCGTCGGTGTGACGATGACGCTGCCCAAAGGTCTGGAGAACGTTTGCTACTATGGGCGCGGACCCTGGGAGAATTATTGCGACCGGAATAGCGGCGCGACGGTCGGCTTGTATGAAACCACCGTGGACGGCATGCGCGAGAATTACGTCGTACCGCAGGAATACGGCCTTCGCACCGAGACGCGCTGGGTGCGTCTGACCGGCAGGGGGGGCAAGGGGCTTCGCGTCAACGGCGCCGCGACGTTCGGATTTTCCGCCGGTCACTTCACGGCTGACGATCTGTTCCGGGCCAATCATACCAACGAACTGACCCGGCGGGAGGAAGTGATTCTGAACATCGACCACCGTCAGCGAGGGCTGGGCGGGGCCAGTTGCGGACCGGACACGCTGGAGAAATATCGCGTTCCACCGGGCAGGTACACCTTCGCGTTTACGCTTCAGGCGGAGTAAGAAACGGTTTGTCATCCTGAGCGGAGCGCAGCGAAGTCGAAGGAACTCACGCCGCGTAAGGTCCTTCGACTTCGCTCGAAGACTCGCTTCGCTCAGGATGACAAACCGTTGATGTCTTTCTTGATATTTGAGCGCAAAAAAGAGGGGCGATATAGCAACTTGCTCAGGGTTGCATCTATCGCCCTTCACCGTGTCGGGGGAGGTTCCCTCTTGCGACGTGTTCCTCGTCCCGCCGGAGGAAGCGTACCGGCGTTTTCCCGCGGGCGTTCAACTCCGCGGGTGTTTACGAGGCGTCCCAAGCCTCCACCCATCTCCCGGGAATCTTTCGCCGATATGTTTCAGCCCGAAAGGAGGAAAAGGCCAAAGCATAAGTGGGGCCGGCGGGCGGGCGCTGATCTTCGCCGGAGGGTTCACAATCGAAGCGACGCGCCGTCACGAACACCTCCCGGAGCCGGGAAGGAATTCGGAGGCGTCAAGTCGGGGAACCCGGTTCAGCAGTTTCGCCGGCAATGACTCCTCGGGGAGGAATATCATCGAATCGGACCGGTGTATCCGAATTCGACATCATGGAAACAGGATGTCAGCCCCGAAACGGGGCGTTGGGGACGGCCCAAGCGCCGTTCGTCCTCTATTACATCGGATAAAAAACAGGGGGGCATGAATAGTCCCATAGAAAGAATAGGATTTTTATTTCCACCGGGCAAAAAAGGTGCTTTTTTGACAAAAATCCCGAAAATGCGCCTTTTTTGAAGACATTTCACCGCATGGGGCGGAGGAGGTTTTTTATTCCGACCTGGTCTGATCGGTCTTCCGGCGGGGGAGGATTTCCTTGATTCGCACGCCGAGTTTGTCATCCGCCAGCACCAGCTCGGCGGTGGCGAAACGGATGCCCTTTAAGTACAGGTCCAGCGGTTCGCCGGCCTGCTTGTCGAGCGTGATGACCGAACCGGGGGAAATCTGCAGTAATTCGCGGACTTCCAGTTCCACGCTGCCCAGGCTGACTTCCACGGGCATGGAGGTGTCCAGCAGGACGTCGATCTGTCCGCCCCGGGCCCGGGAGATGGCTTCGATGGCTTCGGGCAGTTCCGCTTCGTAGACTTCCGCCTGACCGGACGGCGCGGAGGCGGAGGCATCGGCGGTTTCGGCGGCCGCTTCGGCGGGGGATTCCTCGCTCGCTTGGGCGGCCGGCGCGTCCGCTTCGGCGGCGGGAGCTTTGGCGGGAGCTTCTTCCGTGGTTTCGACTTTTTCTTCTTCAGCCATGGTTCTCTACCTGTAGTACGTACCGTGAATGACGCGGAGAATCAAGCCTCTTCCTGCACCTGGTGAATCTGCAGGCCGTACCAGCCCTTGTGCTGGACGGGTTGACCCGACATGATGGTTTTTCCGGAAACCATCACGTCGATGGGATCCTCGATGGAATTGGGCAGCAGAATCACGTCCCCGGCTTCGACGGACACCAAATCGCGCATGGAAACGCTGACGGTTCCCAGGCGCACGTTGACGTCCATGGGAACGGATTCCACGTGCGAAAGCATATCCTGGTAAATCTCGTCGGTGGAACGTTCGGCGGGACGAACCACCCCGGCGATGGATTCCAGCAGTTCCGAGAGGAACACGAGAGTGAACGGCAGGGCCTTTTCGCCTTCCTTTCGTTGGTAGGTGAAGTGACAGACGTCGGCGATTTGCCCTTCCTCGACGAGTTCGGGCGGATCGTGAGAAACGCTCGGGGTGTGCGTGATTTCCGGGCCGGCGTTGTCCCGGCTGACCCGTGAGATCGTCGCGACCACCTTCTTCGTGATGTCCAGCAGGAGGTCGTGTTCCAGGGAAGAAAGGGTTCGGTCTTCTTCCACCTCGCCCTCGGCGGATCCGCCCAGCAGCGTGGTGACCCATCCGATGGCGGTGTCGCGGGGAAGCAGGAGATGCCCGGCGAGTCGACCGGACATGTTCAGGGGAACGTAGTACGCCCGTTCGGGTTTGGGTTGTCGGTCGACGTACCATTCCTTCCATTCATTCAGCGTCAGCGGAAACGCGCCCTGCAATGCCGCCGACAGGGTGGCCGTCAGGTTGCGCGCCAGGATTTCGGCCACGTCGCGCAGACGGCGGGCCTGCTCCGGCCCGAAGCGATGCGGCACGTGGAAATCGAACGGGGTGATCTCGCCCGGTTTCTCGACGCGCGTGGGACGAATCCGCGCCGAATGCAACAGCGCCTGGATCATGTCCGAATCAATTGACGTTTCCGTGTTCATTGGACCGTAAATTCGTCAAACAGCACGTGATCGACGCGAGGGCGACCGTCCGGCCACAACCGTTCGTTGAACGACTGGGCGATTTCGCGCTGAATGCGAACCTGATTTTTCTTTCCGGTGACCTCTTCCAGCGTGTGGTCCCGCAGGTATCCCATCACCCAGTTTTTCAGTTCCTTCGTTCGTTTTTGGATTTCCGGAATCGCTTCATCCTTGTCGTCCTGCGCGATGGCGAGGAACATGACCACTTTCAGGTAGCGATTCCCGCGTCGCACGTTCAAATTGACGGTGACGGGCTCGAAGGCATAATACTCGAATTCCTTCGGGGGTTCCTGCTCTTGTATGTCTATCGCCGCCGGACCTTCCCCGGCGACGTCCTTCCCGCTGGAATTCAGCAGCAAACTGGCGCCGGCGCCCGCGGCGCCGGAAATGATGATAACACCGACGCCCATCAGGACGCGAGGCAATAAACCGCCGCTCTTGGCCTGGTCTTTGGTGTCTTTGGCTTTCTTGTCCGCGCCGCCCTTGGAGGCTTCGCCTTTGGCTTCCGTGGTTTTATCCGTTTCTTCCGCCATGTTGTTCTCCCATCACGACCAGTCCCAGGTAGGTTCCTTCGGGGAAACGGCCGAACGTTCGTCCGCCGCCCCAGGAATACACCGGCCAGGACCGACCTTGTTCTTCAAGTTTCTTTCGGAGGTACTCTTCCGCCGCTTGAGCGCGTTGTGCGGAAAGCACCCAGGTTTTCTGTGACGTGATCTGATCCGGTGACAGGCCGATCAGATAAATCCCGCAATTCTCCGGCGGGAGATTGTTCTGCAAATCCACCGCCAGTTGGTCCAGATACTGCTTCGCCTGCCGGTTCAGATCCGCCGAGTCGCCGGAAAAAGTCACGGGGGAGGCTTCCACGCGCACGGGGATCATCATCGTCTCGGCGGATTCGCTGTCGAACCGCTCCTTGACGTCCTGGAACAGGCGCTGCATCCGTTCCTCTTCCGCGTCGATCATCGGGATCGTTTCCTCCTCCGCCGGTTCGTCGGAATAACGGCGGATGAACCATTCGCGTTTAAATCGCGCGTCGCGTCCTTTTCGCCAGATCGGCAGGCCGAAGTTGTGAATCACGGTCTCGAACGAACCTCGTCCGATGTTGAACAGTTCCGGGTGCTGCTCCTGGGCGAACGCCTGGAGCAACACGAAGAACGCCAGCAGCAGCGTGATCATGTCCGTGAACGACACGATCCAGCCGGGCAGGCCTCCTTCTTCTTCCTGGTTGCGTTTTTTGGAACCGTTGCTCATTCTTCCACCTGAACGTTCATTAACGTCAATTCCAGCACGGGCTGGTCGCCGAAACGCCGGGTTCCCTCGCCCTGGGCGGTGATCGTGAAGCGTTCGGGATCCAGTTGTTCATTTTTGACCAGCCATCGCTGCACCGCCCAGGCGCGTCGCAATCCGAGATTGCGATGATGTTTTCCGTTGCTCTCCGCGACGACGACGCGACAGGTCAGTTCCCGCAGCAACCTCGCCAGGGAATGCAGGTAATCTTTCCCGTCCACGGTGAGATTCACGCCCTGCCCCCAGAAAAACCGCCGGGCCGGAAGGTAAAACACCGTTCGGTCCTTGTACAGGTCCTGGTCCAGCATCTCGATCGGTTCCCGGTTCGGTTGGTCGTGATCGTCATTCTGGGTGGGGATGGTCGGTCCATGCCTCGGGAAATCCTTCGGATGCTGGTGCTGCACAATCGAGGTTTTGGGTCGTTGGGGATCCGCTTCCAGCCAGTCGAAGCTCATGCTGCGAAACGCGCCGCTTAACGTGTCGAACTTGACCTCGTCGAACGAGGAGAAGCTCAGCAGCAGCACGAAGAAACACAGCAGCAGCGTCATGCAGTCGCAAAACGTCAGCATCCAGGACTGATCGAGCGGTTTGTCTTTGGGTCGTTTTCCCATGTGAATTCGTTTATTCGGATATTTCACCACGGAGACTCACGGAACACGGAGTTGTTATCGGAATGCAATTTTTTCTCCGTGCACTCCGTGTCTCTGTGGTTGATGTCTAAATCTTCGGTCGGACGTTGAATCGATTGTTGGTCGCCAGGAACGTCTGCATACGGTCCTTGACGGCGGTCGGCGCTTCCCCGGCGGCGATGCCCAGGATGCCCTCGACGATCATCTCCCGCATGAGGGTTTCGTCCTTGGAACGCATTCCGAGTTTTCCCGCCAGCGGAATGAACAGCAGGTTCGCCAGGATCGCGCCGTAGAACGTCGTGATCAGGGCGGTGGCCATGCCCACGCCGATCTGGGAGGGGTCTTCCAGACTTCCGAGCATCTGGACCAGACCGATGAGGGTTCCGATCATGCCGAAGGCCGGGGCGCTGGCGGCCATGAACTCCAGAATCTTCTTTCCGATACTATGGCGTTCGACGAGATTGTCGATCTCGCGCCCGAGCTGTTTCTCGATGACGTCCTCCGCCTGGCCGTCCACGACCATGCGCAGACCTTTGATGAAGAATTTGTCACCGGCTTCGTTGATCTGTTTCTCCAGCGCCAGCGAACCGTCGCGTCGGTTGATCGCGGAATAGTTCACCATTTTCTGAATCACTTCCTTGTGTTGCGGAAGTTTGCAGAAGATGGTTTTCTTGGTGACCGTGAAAATGCTCTTGAACTGTCCGAGGGAGAAATGCATCAGCGTCGCGGACAACATTCCTCCGAAGACGATCAGCATCGAGGGGACGTTAATGAACACTTTCGCGTCGCCACCCGTGATGATGGAGATGATCACGCAGGCGGATCCCGCCGCGATTCCGATAATCGTACCTAAATCCATGATGTCAACTCCCGCACCTGGTAAAAAATCACCACATGGTTATTTTGTCGTCACTTGGTTTCTTCGTTCTCCCGTATGACCAGCAACTGCTGGCGGAGAATGTCCGGTCCGATCTTCGCGCCGTTGAGTTCATCCATGATGGCGGCTTTGGCCTTGTCCGAAAGCACGCGGAAAATCTTGGTCGCCGCCTGTTCCTGCCGGGTCTGCCACATTTCCACCAGGAGTCGCGCCGCGTTGGAGGGTTCCATTTTTTCCCACATTTTGGCGGCCGCCTCGACGTTCGCCACCTCCTGGCTGGTGATCAGCGCGCGGTACTGCTTCATCTTCTGTCGTTCCGCGCGCAGCGGACCGATGGCCGAGGCGAGTTCCACCTTCAGGTCGTTGAGATTCTTGATCTGCGCCTTGAGTTGATCCGAGGCGGTGCTTAAGCGTTTCTCGCGTTCCACCAGGCGTCGTTCGCGGCGCTCCAGTTCCTTGAGTTTCGCGCGCACTTCCCGGATCAGGTCGTCCAGCTGCTGTTCCTTCGGGCTCATCGCCGCGCCGGACGCGTTGGCCATCGTGTTGAGCAGAATCACGTCGGGGTCGATGGGAATCGTCTCCCCGTCGGCGGACAACAGCGTTCCCCGCGGCGGCGGGGCGGTGAAGAAGTTCGTCGCGAAGTACGAAACTCCAAAGCCCACCAGCGCCAGCAGGACGAACATACCGTAGGTTACGATTTTACCTTTCATGGAAAAAAACTCCTATGCGGATTGTGGTGTTATCGATTGTTGTTTTCGTTGCACGAAGGTCATCTGGAATATTTCATCCGCCCGATGTTGCTCCCGCAGGTCCAGGTCGCGCTGGTATTCCCGTCGGGCTTCGAGGCGCATCTTGTTCAGGGTGTCTTTCTTGGCGGACATCTTCGCCAGGTCGGCGGTGCGTTCCTCGCGCTGTTTCTGCCAGAGGCGAATCTGTTCCTGCAGGCGCCGGATGATTTTTTCCTCCGCCTTGTGACATCGCATCAGGACGTCCCGCTGCGCCAGGCGCTCCTCCGGCGGCGCGGCCGCCAGGTCCGCCAGCAGCAGGCGCAGCATCGAACGGCGGCGATGAATTTCCTCCTCGCCGCGGGCGATGTTCCGCGCGATACCGTACAGGTCGGCCTTGATCGCCAATTCGCGTTTCTCCGTCACGTCGAGAAGCTTCTGTAATGACCAATGAAATCCCATGCGGAATTATCCTTTTCGTGCGGGTTTGGATCGTCCGGCGGCCGCTTGCTTGACCGGGGTTTTCGGGGCGTTTCGATTCGCCGCCGGTTTCGTCGCCGGTGTCGGAACCGACGGGGCGTCCCACGGACGCGTCATCTGGATCAGTCGCTCGGCCGTCTCGTCGAGGGACAAAATGGTTTCGTCGGATTCCTGCACCAGGAATTTTCGGACCGATTCGATCAGCTCCACCGCCAGGTCGATCCGCCGATTCGCGCCCGGAACGTACGCGCCGATGTTGATCAGGTCCTCGGCGTCGTGATAGGTCGAATAGATCGCCTTGCAGCGACGCGCCGCGAGCTGGTGTTCCGGGGACGTGACCGAATTCATCAATCGGCTGACGCACTGAAGAATATCGACAGCCGGGTAATGACCTTTCTCCGCGAGTTTCCGATCCAGCACCACGTGCCCGTCCAGCAGGGATCGGACGCAGTCCGCGACGGGATCGGACAGGTCGTCGCCGTCGACGAGAACCGTGATGATCCCGGTGATGGTTCCGGTGTCCGATCGCCCCAGTCGTTCGACCAGTTTCGGCAGCAGGCTGTATACGCTCGGGCAGTAACCTTTGGTGGTGGGCGGTTCGCCGGCGGCCAGGCCGATTTCCCGCTGGGCGTGGGCGAAGCGGGTGATCGAGTCCATCATCATCAGCACGTCCTTGCCCTGGTCGCGGAAATATTCCGCGATGGCGACGGCCTGGAAGGCGACTTTGACGCGCTGAATCGGGGAGGCGTCGCTGGTGGCGACGCACACGACGCTCCGCGCCAGACCTTCCGGGCCGAGACATTCCTCGATGAACTCCCGCACTTCGCGTCCGCGTTCGCCCACCAGCGCCAGGACGTTCACGTCGGCGGAGGTGTGTTTGGCGATTTCGCCCAGCAGCGTGCTCTTGCCCACGCCGCTTCCGGCGAAGATGCCCATGCGCTGCCCTTTCCCGACCGTGCTGAGTCCGTCCATTGAACGGATTCCCAGGCGAAGGGGTTCGGTAATGCGTTGTCGTCGCAGGGGGGCGGGGGACAGGTTGTCCAGGCGGCGGATATCCGTCGCGTCGATCGGGCCTTTTCCGTCGATAGGCCGTCCCAGTCCGTCCAGCACGCGGCCGAGGAGTCCCGCGCCGACGCGAATCGTCCGCGGAGTGCGTCGCGCGATGACCGTGTCGCTCGGAGAAACGCCCTCGATGCCTTCCAGCGGCATGAGCACGCGATTCTGCGCGTGAAATCCGACGACCTCCGCGGGGATCGCGCGTCCGTCGAGCAGGTGAATGTCGCACAACTCGCCCAGGCCCACGGGCGGTCCCTGGGATTCAATCGTCAGTCCCGTCACGCGAACCACGCGCCCGCGGCAGGGCGTCACGTTCATGTCTTCCAGGCGGGATCGGATTGTTTCCAACTGCAGAACCGGCATGGTTATTCGTTCCGGGTAAGGGTTTGTTCAATATGTTCCATCGCCGCGTCGGGATCGGATTCGACGACGCCTTCGGCGCTGTCGACGACGCATCCCGCCGGCGGGACGGACGGATCGGCGGTGAAGTGAATGTGTTCCTCGCCGGAGGTGTCCTGCTGCGCCAGGGCGCTTCGCTCGAAATCGGCGGGGTTCAGGCGAACCGTAATTTCGCCCCGTTTCGGAAGGTGCGACATCGCCTCCTCGATGATCGGGTCGATCCGGTATCCCTGGGATTCGATTTCCTGGTGGAGCACCTTGCGGGCGATCCGCAGCGCCAGGTCCACCGCTTCGGTATGCAGGTCCCGGATCAGTTCTTCGCGCAGGGAATCGAGTTGCTTCCCGGCCGTCCGAAGGGCCCGGACGGTCGATTCCAGCTCCGCCTGCCGGGCGGCGAACTGTTGCTCCATCGCCTCGGCGCGACGTTCCAGCTGGGCCTGCATTTGGGCGAGCTGCCGTTCGGGGGCGGACATCGAACGCGACTCGCTCGATTCGTCGCCGACGACGTCCACCTGGTGGATCGGGGCGTCAAGTTGTAACACGACGGGTTGCGTCACGGATTATCCTTCCTCGAATTCCAGCATACCGGCTTCGTTCAGTTCGCGCAGGTCCTGCAGGAGCAGATCGCGCGCCTCGACGATGGCTTTGGGTTTGGGCGCGGTCAGCAGCAGCGATTCCTCGTACAGCATGTTTCGCCCGGTTTCCGACAGGTTCATCTTGATCTTGTCGGCGATGTGCTTGTCCACGTTGACCAGCGCCAGGGCGAGTTTTCGCGGGTCGCTGGCGCGGAGGGCTTCCTGCAGCGCCCGGTCGTTGAGGATCGGAAGGTCGTCCCAGACGACCATCATCTTCATGACCATCGCGCCGGTTTCGGGGTCCTGTTCCTTGATGCTGGCGATCATCTGGTCGCGGGCGTCCTTCGCCAGGCCTCGCAGCAGGACGGACACCTTGCGAATCTGCCCTTCCCGCGCGTTTCCTTCCGACGCCCCTCCGCTGGTGCGCAGTTCCTGGAGGCGTTTTTTGATGACGCTCGCGACGCGCACCTTCGCCTCGACCGGGACGTTCGTCGCGCCGGCCATCCCGCGGATGATCTGGTGGCTGACCTTTTCCTCGAACATGCCCAGCAGTTCGGCGCTGCTTTTGGCGGGCAGTTCCGCCAGGACGAGTGAAACCACCTGCGGCGGTTCGCCTTCCAGGGCGGCCGAGAGTTCGTGCAGCTTGGTTTCGCGGATGGACGCGAAGGGATCGCGGTAGTCCAGACTCTGCTTGACTTTCTCGAACGCCTGGGCGGACTGCTCCGCGGACATGGCGCTTTCGAGCATCTGTCGGACGAACCCGAGGCTCCAGTCCGAATCGCTTCCCGAAAGCAGCGTGCCGAATTCCTGCACGACGTTCTGCGCGACTTGCTCTTCCTCCTCGCTCATCGCGCCGCCGGACGAATTCAGATACGCCATTTCCGTGGCGATTTCCGTCGCCGTATCCGGTTGGACCGCCTTGAGCAGCTCCGAGGCGCTGCCGGGGTCCAGCCGCATCAGAAGCATCGCCGCTTTTTTTGTCGCCGTAATTGCCACTGGTTTAACTCCGTTGCTTCCCCGCGCGTCATCGTCGCGTGAGGATCCGAATTACTTTCCGCCGTCGCTCTCCACCCAGGAGAGGAACAGTTGTTTCACCTGATCGGGATTGCTCGTTAAGGCGTTGACGATTTTCGATCGTAACTGCCGGTCCGGTCCGGAGAGTTGCTTGGCGTTGTTCCGTCCGCCGCCTCCGCCTCCTCCGCCGCCGGCGGGGGCCGCGCCTTCGACGCTCGTCGCGCCGGAGACTTCCGTCACTCCCGACGAGGCGGATTTCTTGCCCTTGAGCATCTTGAACACCAGCAACATGCCCAGCACCGCGATGCCCAGGGAGAAGTCTTTCGTGTATTGCAGAACCGTGCTCATCATGTTCGGGGCTTCTTCCGCGGGGGCGCCGTCCAGGGACGCCGTCTGGAACGGCACGTCCACGACGGTGATCGAGTTTTTCCAGTCTTCCTTGCTTTTGTCCAGTCCCAGGGCGCTGCCGACCGCCTCGCGAATGCGATCCGTCGTGAGGGTGACGGATTTGTCCTTTTCGCCGCCCTCGGCGGCGCCGGTCAGTGCGGAGAGGTCCACGAAGACCGCGGCCGCCAGAGACTCGATGCTGCCCGGCGTCTGGGCGGTGGTCTCGACGGTGGAAGGCGTCATGTATTCGATTTCGTCGGACTTTTCGTCTTCGTTCACGCCGCCGGGCGAACTGTTTCCGCGTTTGGCCTTGGCGGCGGAGGATTTGGTGGTCTTGACCGTGCGCACGCGCGTTTCGGTCTGATTTTTCTTGTCGAAGGTGGTGCGGGTTCGCCGGATGCTCGCGGTGGCGAGGGTGGCGTCGACCTTGACGGTCGCCCGTCCGGCGCCCAGGACGTGGGCGAGCATGGTTTCGGCCTTCTGGGCGTAGTAGGATTCGATTTTCATTTTCGCCTCGAAGAGGGTCGAGCCCATGCCCATCAGTTCGTCGTTCCCGCGGCTGGTCAGGAGCTTTCCGTTGGCGACGACGACGACCTTCTCGGGCGTGACGTCCTTGACCGCCCCGGCGACCAGGCTGGTGATCGCGGCGACGTTTTCCGCGCTCAACGGCGCCCCGCCGCGCGTCTTGATCACGACGGTGGCGGAGGATTCCTTCTGTCCCCGCGCGAAGACGGAATGCTGCTCGTTGACCACGTGGACGCGGGCGCCGGCGACGCCTTCGATGAGCTTGATCGTCTTGACGAGTTCGCCTTCGATGGCGCGGATGTAGTTGACGCGCTCCTTGAAGGGACTCTGCCCCAGTTCCCCGTTGTCGAGGATGCCGTATCCTTGGTTTCCGCCGGTCGGCAGACCGTCGCGGACCATCGCCAGGCGCAGCGTGTGCACCTTGTCCGACGGCACGAGAATCGTCGTTCCGCCGTCCTTGATGCGGCAGGGGATGTCCTCGTCGCGGAGTTTTTCCTCGATCTTCGCCGCGTCGTCGGAATTCAGGTCGCTGTACAGCAGGGCGAAGTCCGGTTGAGACGCCCAGCGAAGCAACAGCGCGCCGACGATGAGGAATCCCGCGACGATTCCGATCAGCATCAGTTTGTGTCCCGCGCTTGACTGGCGCCATACCTGTGCTAGATTGCCTACGATGTTACCCATGATTCGCGTTATCCTTTAGCTCGTGATTCTGTCCAACTCCAACCCGGAACCACGTCGTTCAGATTTGCATGCGCATCGTTTCCTTGTACGCCTCGATGACCTTGTTGCGGACGCCCATCAGGAGCTTGAAGCTCAGGTCGGCCTTGGCGACTTCATTGACCACCGGCAGCAGGTCTTCGGTCTTCCCGGCGACCAGGTCCTGGACGGCCTTGGCGGACGCCTTCTGCCGGGCGTCCACGTTGTCGACGTAGCTTTTGAGCACCTCGCCGAATCCGCCGGGCTTCTTGACGTTGTCCGGCCGGGCGGCCGGCGCGGTCGGTTGCGTCGGCAGGACGCTTCGAATTCCGTGAATGGGACTGATTCCAGCCATGCTTCACCTCGTGGTTACCGTAACAGTTCCAGCGTCTGTTCGGTGATTTCCTGGTATCGTTTGATGATCGCCGTGGAGGCCTGGTAGGCCCGCGTCGCGGCGACCATATTCATCATTTCCGTCGGGAGGGAGACGTTGGGCATGTTGACGTATCCCTGTTCGTCGGCGTTGGGATGCCCGGCCATCAGCACGCGCTGAAACTGGGTGTCCATGTCCTGCGTGATCTCGTCGATGTTCACGCCGGCCAGTCCGTCGTCGTCCGTGGACAGCAGCACGTCCTTGCGGCGGTAGGGTTGCCCGTCGCCGACGTCGGTGGTCTGCGCGTTGGCGATGTTGTTCGCGATCACGTTGATGCGCATCGCGTGGGCCCGCATGCCGCTGACGGCGATGTCCACGGGGGACGGTGTCGATCCGATGCTTCCTATGCTCATTGACATGATTCACCTCGTGGTTATTCCACCTGCATCGCCATGTCCATCTGCCGGTAAATCTTGCCCAGCAGTCGGAGATAGGCTTTGTGCCTGGATGTGCTTTTCATCAGTTCGCCGACTTCGAGTTCCACGTTCACGTCGTTTCCGTTTTTCCCGACGGGCGTGTTCATCGGGCGATACAGTTCGCCTTCGAATTTCGCCAGGTCCTCCCGCGTGGGTCCGCCGGGCTTCTCGATCAATTTCGCCAGGGCTTCCTCGAACCGCACTCCCTGGCGGCGAAAATTCGGCGTGTTCAGGTTCGCGATGTTGTTCGCGACGACCTTCTGCCGCAGCATGGATCCGCGCAGTCCGGCTTCCAGGATGTTCACGATGTTTGCCATGATTCTTCTCCCACGAGACTCAGATGTCCGTCTTCGCGATATCGGCGAATCTTGTCGCGCAGCGTTCGGTCGGAGATGCCCAGCAGCCGGGCCGCCTTGGCCTGGTGGGCGTTGGTGCGTCGTAAAGCCTCGATGACGGCCTGCCGTTCCAGATCCTGCAGGGAAAGGGTCGTCTCTTCGGGATTCGCGTCGTCGTCCGTCGCGTCGGGGACCGTCGGCGTCGCGGTGTCCAGTAAATCCTGCGCGTCGGCGAGAGAAAGCGTTTCGCCCTCCCCCAGCACCAACGCCGAGCGCACAAGATTCCGCAACTGCCTCACGTTTCCGGGCCAGTCGTGTCGCGCGCAGGCGCGAAGCATTTCGTCGTCGATGTCCGTGATCCGTCTGCCGATTTCCCCGGCGTACAGGTTCACGAAATGCCAGATCAACGCCGGAATGTCCTCCAGCCGCTCGCGTAAGGCCGGCACGTGCACCTGCACCCCGCGAATGCGGTAGTACAGGTCCTGGCGGAATCGTCCCCGGCGGACCTCCTCCGCCAGGTCTCGATTGGACGTGCAGATCACCCGCACGTCCACGTTGACGGATTCGTTCCCGCCCAACCGTTCGAAGTCCTGCTCTTCCAGCACGCGAAGCAGTTCCGCCTGCAGGCGCGGTCCGGTTTCGGAAATTTCGTCCAGCAGCAGCGTTCCGCTGTGGGCCAGCTCGAATCGTCCCTTCCGACGGGTGTGAGCGCCCGTGAAGGCGCCCCGCTCATGGCCGAACAGTTCGCTTTCCAGCAGACTTTCGCTGATCGCGGCGCAGTTGACGCGAATGTACGGATTGTTCGACCGGGGCGAGTGACGGTGAATCAGGTGCGAGATGAGTTCCTTTCCCGTTCCGCTTTCGCCGGTGATGAGAATCGGGACGGAACTTCGCGCCACGCGTCCCGCCAAATCCACGGTCTGCCGCAGCGCGTCGCTGCATCCGGCGATGCGGACGCCCGGCGCGGTGGGCGTTTCCTCGGGCGTCGCCACGTCATGCGCGGGCAGCGAACGGGACAGCAGATCCTCCAGCGCCTCGGTGTGAACGGGGGCGATGAGCACCTCTCCGGCGCCGCGGCGCACCGCCTCGACCGCGGTGGCGACGTCGCCGTCCGCGACGACGGCGGCCGTCGGCAGATCGGGCCATTCGCGGGTGATTCGGGGCAGCAGCGTCATGCGTTCCTTCGAGGAATTCGAGAGGTCCACGAACACCATGCGGATCGCGCTGGTCGCCAGCCGATCGAGCACCTTGGCGGATTCCCCGATGAGCAGTCCGCGCACGGAGCGGCGCGACAACGTCGCCAGGAGGGATCGGCTGACGTCGTTGGTGGCGCCGGCGATCAGAACGGTATGTGTGGTCGGTTGCGTCATCGTTGTCTCAGGGTGTCGTGGTTTCGGCCGGTTTGGCGGACGAAACCGTCGGAAGGTTGACGGGTTGGGTGGTCGGCGTTTTCCCGTCGTCGGCGCCCAACTCCGAACGGGGCGAGGGGTCTTTCTCGCCGGAGGTTCGGGATTGGGGCTGCCTCGACTCTTCTATCCGCTCATGTTGTTCCCGCAGGTCCCGTTGCATGTCTTCCAGGAACTGCATGGGTTGATTTCGATCGATCCAGTCCACCAGTTGCAGCTGCACGCTCGCCAGTTCACTCCATGGGCTGTCGGGAAGGGTCGACCGCACCTGCTGGAAATACCGGCGGGCTTCGGCGGAGTTGTCGTCCTTCAGGCAGCATCCCATCTGGTAGAGCAGCCACGCCTGGTCTTCCGGTTCGTCCGCGTGCTTCATCGCTTCCTGGTAGACGAACATCGCCTGGTTGCGGTGTCCTCCGCGAAACAGCGCGTCGCCCAGTTGCGTCGGATCGGCCACCGATTTGGGCAGGGATTGCGTCAGTTCCTTCAGCAGCGCCGCCGACAGGACCGGCGGGGACGGGGGCGCGGCGGTTTGGACGTCGGCTTGGGGTTTCGCCGTCTCGGCGGCGGATTTCGCCGCGTCGTCGCTGAGTCGCGCCGACTTCGGTGTGGGACGGTATTTCGGCAGCGACGTCCGATTGATTTTTTCGATCAATTCACGCATCTGTTCCGCTTCG
The DNA here is from genome assembly GCA_016929245.1 of Phycisphaerae bacterium. Classification (GTDB taxonomy): domain Bacteria; phylum Planctomycetota; class Phycisphaerae; order SM23-33; family SM23-33; genus JAFGEJ01. The sequence goes on along the minus strand of JAFGJE010000235.1, from coordinate 9,777 downwards.
GTGTCGGCGACCGCCGGCGGCTGAAATCCTTCGCGGTAGGTTTGGCGCAACTGATCCTTGTGCTCCGTCGCGGACTTCGGGTTTGGGGAATCCGCCCAGCCGATCGAAATCAGCATTCCCGCCGTCAAAAGGAGTTGTACGGTACGGTTCATGGGTTCTCCTTGGAGTCCGGAGGCAGATTCTTTTTCAAACCGGTGAACGCCAGGGCGGCTTTTTCATATTCGCGTTTGCGCAGGAACGCTTCGCCGAGGATTTTGGACGCCTGGCGCTGCAGGTCGATCGGGGCGGCCGAGGCGCGCACCTTGCGGACGATGCCGATCGCCTGATCCGGTTCGTCCAGTTTCAGACACACCTCCGCCAGCAGCACTTCCGCCAGCCAGAGGGAACGGTTGTTCTGCAACAGGGGGAGGATTTCCGTCAGGAGTTTCTGGGCGGAGTCGTAATCCTCGACGGCCATGTGACATCTCGCCAGTTCGATGCCCACTTCGGCTTTCAGGTCCCCGGTGTCCGTGACGCTCAATTGCAGTTTCAGGACGGAACGGGCTTTTTCCGCCAGTCCCAGTTCGCGGAGCACCCGGGCGGTCAGGACGGCTTTGCGACATTCCTGTTCCTTCGTGAGCGTTTCCTTCGCGAGATGATTCAGCACGCCCAGGGCGGAAATGAAGTCTTCCTGCAGAATATGCACGGAAACGAGTTCCAGCAGCGCGGGAATTCGCTTCTCGATTTCCGGACGCCCCGCCAGTCCGCGATGATACGCCTGGACGGCCATGCTGTAGTTCTTCTGTTCCGTTTCGCTTTGGGCCATCATGAAGTAGGCGTCCACGTAGTCGTCGGGATTGGGTTTCCTGACGATGGCGGCGTATCGCGCCAGCCACTGGGTCGCCTCGGAGTGCTTGCCTTGTCGCGAATAGCAGCGTCCCGCGCCCATGCTGGCGATTCGGCGGGAATCCTCGGACAGATTGCGGTAGTACAGGTACTCGTAGCTGCGAATGGCTTCGTCGACGCGTCCTGCCGTTTCGTTGACCTGCGCCAGCATAAGGTAGACCTTGTCCACCCCGGGGCAATCCGGATACAGGTCCAGCAGATCGACCAGGTCCTGGCGGGCCTTGGCGAAGTTCATCATTCCGATTTTGAGTTTCGCCGCCTGCAGCAGCGCCTTGGGGGCGACCGCGGCGCGTTTGTGACGCCGGGCCAGCAGTTCGTATTCGTGGATGGCGTTGATTTTTTCGCCGCTCCATTCATTGACCGCCGCCAAGGCGAATCGCCCGTCGGGAATGCGGGGGTCGGTCGGGTGACGCAGGAAGAATAATCGCCAGGCGGAAATCGCCTCGCGCGAAATCAGGTTCTGCTGCTTCGCGACCGACGTGGCGTCCTGCGGGTCGTACACGACGATCCCGTCCAGGGTGAACCGTCCGATCAATCCCGCCATCCCCGCGGCGGTTTCGCTGATCTTCTGACTGGACGCGGATCGCATGAAGAAATCCACGGGACGGCGCAGCGCTCCGCCGGCCACTCCGTACCATTTGACGTCCTTTCCGATCTTCCTTCCGAACTGGTTGAGAACCTCTTCGATCGTCATTTGCGAGCAGCGAACCCGCCACCGTTCCATTTCCTCCGTCGCCGTTTGCACCTCCAGGGAGGGTTTCAGGGACGGTTTCCATCCCGCGGCGCCTTCCTGGAAGAGTTCGTAGATCTGGTCCTTGTCCAGTCCCGCGAACGGATCGGGCGCCCGGTCGGAGGGCCAGCGTATCCGGTGTTCGGCGGTCTGGAAGCCTCGAACCTTTTCGGTCAGGACGCGCCCGATCATAAACGCGCAATCCGCCTCCAGCGCCATGGGATGTTCCATCGCCCCCAGAGACGCCAGGACGTGATAGGCCTTCGTTCGGGCGGCCAGGTACCGCCGCTCCGACACGTCGATGGTCGCCAGTTCAAACCACGCCAGCGCCCGAAGAATGGGCGAGGAACTTTGCGTCACGGCGTTGAGTTCTTCTCGCGCCCGGCTGGTTTGATCGGTGCGGGCCAGGCACTGCCCCATGCGAAGCTGAAAGTATTCGTTCAGGAGGCGTCCGTCGCTGTGCCGGGGGGCGTAGTACATCAGGGCTTTGTAGGCGGTGTAGGCTTCGTCATATCGCCGGGCGGCGAACAATCGCTCCACCTCTTCCCAGGGGAGCACCTTTTCCTGATCCCGTCGGCCGAAGCGGTCCGGGGATGTTTGGCGAGGGTAGTCCCGAGTTTTGGGAGTCGTCCTTTGCGTCGGATCGGCGGGGAGGGATTCCCTGCCGGGCGTCGTCAGAACCTGGGGGGCGGGTTCCAGTGGCGTCACGGCTGCTCGCAGCGTGGGCTTGGGGATCAGGTTCAGCGCCACCCCCGCCACCAGCAGAACCAGCACCATGTTCATCACCAACAGCACCTGGAGGAGCGTCATGCGAATGGGTTTCGCTTTCCCACCGGCGGTTTGGGATTCGCTTCCGTTTGTGTTTGTTGTTTCCGTGTCTGACACGTCGGCTACCGTTGCCTTTCCTTTATATAGGTTGTTCACGCCGTCCGAAAAGAAACTCGGCGCGCAGGCGTCAAACGCACGTAACAGTCAATTGCAATCTTTATGCCAAAAACCTGAAATATCTGAAATCTTGTAAGTGTTGAAAATAAATATAGTTAATGAAAACAATCATGTGTGATGTGATTGAGCATCCTCATAGGGGCGTTTTTTTTTTGCGCAGGGGGTGTTCAAGATTTTGCGCCCCAGCCGGAAAATTTCTCCGCATGGACGGAAGAGTTTTCCACAAAACGCATAGAATCTGAACAGGCAATTTATGGACGGATTCCGAGCGGAATATCTGTAAATTGTTATAATAAAATGACTAAAAGAAATACGATATTTAAGATTATTCCGATGGCACAGGCTTTGCATGTTATTCTGCGTTATAGTTTCTTGGCATACGAAGACCATGAAAATGAATTTGTCAAACACGATACTGCAAACCATACCCGCCAAGGCGTCGGTCACACCGGTTCGGTCCGAAGCACGTGGTGGGAATGAGGTTGCGCCTCTTCGTAAGTCCGGAAATGAAAACACGTTTGAAGCTCCGGAATCCAAAGAGGCAAAAGAATCGGTACCGTTGTTGGTTGTTTCCCAAGAATCCCAAGGCCAACCCCAGAACGCCTCCCTCCAGGTCCGCCCGAAGCAAATCCAAAGCAAAAACGATACCTCCAGGGGAACAACGGAAGTTCAGAACCATCTACCGTTGGAATTCCAGCAGATCTTGAACGACGTGGCGGAAGAAATCCCCGTACAGACGCCGCTGGAAGGACAAATCGCCCCAATCGTCGAGGAGGTTGTGGCTGAAACTCCCCAGATCACCACCCAAACGACGCGGACGGCGCAACCGTTGATGACGGTTCCTTTACCAGCGATTCCTCCGATGGAGTCGGCGGTTCCGACGCAATCCCAAGCCGCACCGGTGATGATCCCGGTGGAGATCGTTTCGCCCCAGCCGCAAACTCCCACCGTCGCCCAGGCGGTTGAATCCAAACCCGTTGCTCCGGTGATAACGCCGAACCACGTCTCGACGCACGTCGCTCTGGAAACGGAATCGCGTCAGGCAGTTGTGCTTCCCCCAGCCGAACGGCTGCAGGAAGGCCTGCCCGCCCCCGAACATACCCCGGCGGAATTGAAATCCGCCGTCGTGACGACAAACGAAACCAACCAGGGAATTCCCCTGAACGAACTTACATCGGGCCGACCCGAACCGATGCCCATAACGGCAAGTGTTTCCCCCACGGAAGCTCCTCGGACCCAGGTCGAAGTGACGACTTCATCCACCGTCGCGGAGACAGCCGCATCTGAAATCAATCCCGTATCTGAGGACTCCGAAATTACAAAACCGGGCCGGCCCGTTGTCCCTTCTTCTCCCGACGCCCCGGCGGCGAACCCCGTCGCGAAGGTTGAAACGCAAACGCCTTCCCTCCACGCGACGGAATCCCGGGAACGTCAAACCGACGGAAAGGCGTTTTCGGACGATTCCTCGGACGCCTCCGGGCAGGATCAGCCGTCGGCGGAAAACCAGACGCGGAATTTTGAAGCGCTGCTGAAGCGATCTTCCGCGGAAGCGAAGTTTACCCCGGACTCACCGAAAGGGGAAACGACGGGAAAAATTACCACCGATGAGACCGTCGTGAACCACGTGCGGGCTTCTCACACACAGACCCAATCCCAGGTCCAGCCCTGGATTACGCAGACCCAGCCCGAAGCTGTCGCCCCGGCCGGCGGAACGATCCACCAGGCCCAGACGCAGACACCGACGGGCGTGAATCTGACCGACCAGATCACCGCCCATATCCAGACGCGTCGAGACGACCTGGGCGAGGAAATGGTCGTTCGCCTCGATCCGCCGGAACTAGGCAAGGTCCGGATTCAGTTCCGCCTGGAACACGGCGAACTGGCGGGCGTGATTCGCGTGGAACAGCCCCAGACCCACGCGGACGTGCAGCGCGAAGCAACAGCGATTCTGCAGCGGTTGAACGAAGCCGGCGTGCAGATCAAGACCCTCGACGTGCAGATGGGCGACACCGCCTCCCAGGGGCGCGGCGAGCAGTCCTTCGCCCAGGCGCAGAACGCCTATTCGATGTTCCAGCAGCACGGCGGCGACGGGCGAGGATACGGTTACGGCCCGGACGCCCACGTCGAGAGACACGATCTGACACAGGATGATCCTCACGCGTGGTCCTCGGACAACGGTCAATACGTTTCCGACTCGGCCTTGAACGTGATGCTATAAGGAGAATGTAAACGATGGCCATTGAAAGTGTTTCCGCAACCAGTGCCGCGAGTTTACAAGCCAACTTCATGGACCTGCTGGTCACGCAGCTGCAACACCAGGATCCGCTGGATCCCATGAAGAACGAAGAACTGACCATGCAGTTGGCGACACTTTCGCAATTGCAGCACAGCGAGGAAATGTCCGCGAAATTTTCCACGCTCCTGAAGAATTTCGAGCTGACCGAAGGCGGGAAGCTCATCGGACGCGTGGTCGATTTCATTCCCTCCACGCTGGGCGAACGCATCAGCGGACTGGTTTCGGGCGTGAAGTCCGAAAACGGTACGGTCACGCTGACGGTAGGACCGTACGACGTGAAACTCGAGGACGTTTTGTCCGTGTCACCGTATACGGGGCAGGCGTCGTCCGGAGGAAGCGAAACCCCGACGCAGTTGATAGGCGACGTGAATCTCGACAACGTGGTTGACGATCTCGACAAGGAAATTCTCCAGGAGAACTTCGGAATGACCACCGGCGCGACCTGGGCCCAGGGCGACCTGAACGGCGACGGCGCGGTCAACCACATGGATTACACGCTGTTGATGGCCCATTACGGAGAGGCCATCGGCGATGCCGTCGATGATCCTCCTCCCTCCGAGGGCGACGGTGAGGACTCCGGTGATTCGCAAGACGAATAGGAACGAAAAACCATAAAGCAGTACTCGATAGAAAAGGAACGAAACCATGAGTAACGCACTACTTTCCGGTGTAACGGGACTAACAGCCCACCAGAAGATGATCGACGTGGCGGGCAACAACCTCGCGAACGTCAACACGACGGCCTACAAATCCAGCCGCGTCACCTTCGCGGAAATGCTCTCCGAGACGTTGCAGGACGCGTCGGCGCCGACGGCCAACCTGGGCGGTACCAACCCGATGCAAGCCGGTAGCGGCGTGAAAGTGGGTTCCATCGACCGCGACATGTCCCAGGGTTCGCTGGTGTTCACCGGGAATCCGCTGGACGTGGCGATCGAGGGCGCGGGCTACTTCGTCCTCAACGACGGCCTGGGCGACCGGTACACGCGCGTGGGACAGTTCGCCGTCGACGCGGACTACTACCTCGTGGACCCGACCACGGGTTACCGTGTGCAACGCGTCGGATCGGAAGGCACGGCGGAGGGATTCCAGGATCCCACGTCGAACGACATTCGCATTCCCTACGACATCGCGCTACCGGCCCAGGAGACGAGTACGATTTCCTTCGCCGGTAACTTGTCCGCCAACAAGGACGAACCGACCAAGAACCTGCTGACCTCGGACGTCAAGTACGTGTTGACGGACGGTTCGATCGCGTCGTATCCGTCGGAACTGGCGGATCTATCCCAGGCGGGCAACCTGACCAACGACGACACGATCCACATCGAAGGCACGACCAAGTCGGGCAACGCGGTGGACTTCTATTATCGATACAACGACGGGACGGGACGCCCGGAGCGGTTGGTGTTTGACACCGGAAACAGCGTGACGTCACTAGCCGCCGGCACGGCGTTCCTGACGAACACCGACGGCGCTCTCGCCCGGGATCTGGACTTCAACTTCGGCGTCAACACCATCACGGTGACGATCCCCGCGGCGACCACGTGGACGGCCGCCCAGTTCAAAGCCGCCTTTGACGCCGCGGCGCTCCTGGCCGGTACCACGTACACCGCCAATTACGCGGCGACTCCCGGAAACCAGATGGTCATCGAAGAAGCCGCCCCCGGCGTCACCGCCAATACCTTCATCCTGGACGACGCCGCCGGCGCCATCAAGTGGGGTCTGGGCGCCGCCGACGACGAACTTGTCGGCGCCGTGCAGGATTACCACTACTGGGACGGTGTGGACGCCGCCGCGACGGGCGACGACATGGACACGTTCCTCGAACACATCAGCCGGGCGTTCGACGAGGACGGCGAATCCACCTCCACCGCCAAGATCGTCAACGGCGTGATGCGCCTGGAAGACGACGACGCCGGGTACAGCCTGGCGTATATCTCCGGGATGACCTTCGCGGATGAGGACGGCAGCGGAAGCACGTTCACCTGTCCCAGCCAGTTCGACATCATCACCGCCGGGGGCGGGTTTGAGAAACCCGTCAACGTGGAAGTGTTCGACGAACAGGGCAACAGCTACACGCTGGCCGGCGCGTTCGTTCGCACCAATACCGCCAACGTCTGGGACTTCGTCGTCAAATCCATCGGCGGCGACACGCAGGTGATCGACCGTCGCTGCCAGGGAATCAAGTTCCAGGTGGACGGTTCGTTCGGCGAAATGCAGGGTACGGACTCCATGAGCATCACCCTGGCGTATCCTTCCAACGTGGGCGTCTTCAAGACGATCACCCTGGACATGGGCACGCTGGGCGAGATGGACGGCCTGACGCAGTTCGGCGGATCCTCGACGGCGGCGACCAGCGGACAGGACGGATACGCCGCCGGCTGGTTGTCGACGCTGTCCGTCAGCTCCGAAGGAACGCTCGTGGGCGTGTTCACCAACGGCGTGCGTCGCGACGTGGCGGCGCTGAAGATCGCCACCTTCCAGAACTCCGCGGGTCTGAAGGCCATCGGTGGAAACTACTTCTCCCCGACCGCGAACTCCGGCGACCCCGTTCCGAACAAGGCCACCGAAGGCAGCGCGGGCGTCTGCAACGGCGGCGCGATCGAGAAATCCAACGTCGAGGTCGCCGAGGAGTTCGTCAAGCTCATCGAAGCCCAGAACGGATACCAGGCCTCGGCGCGCACGATCAAGGTCGCCAATGAAATGCTGCAGGAACTGACCAACCTGATTCGGTAAACAACGGAAATGAGGAAATCCGATCGATGACGTGCATCACCGACATCCTGATGACCCTTCCGTCCTTCCTCGCGAAAACCAGCGCGATGGAGCGATGGAGGGGCGCAAGGACGACCCCGACCGCCGGCCAGGGGTGGTCGTGGATGTTGGCGATGTTACTCCTCCTGCTGGGCGTGGTCCTGGCGGTGTCCCTGGTCCTCTATTATCGAAAACGGATGTCTTCCGACGGCGAGGGCGCCGACGAGATGATTTCCCGTCCATCCTCCCCTCACCGTTCGCGCAAACGAAAACGGTCCGCCGGGGCGCTGACGAGCGAGGATGTCAGCCTGCTGACGCGCCTGCTGCGGATGTCCGGGTTCGTGAAATCCGATATGGAATTCACGCTTTCCCACGGCCTGGCTGTCGGGAAGGCGAATTATCTCGGATCGGACGAGTTCCTGGAACTCTCCGGGCAGCAGCGCGAAGCCCTCGAAGAGAGCATCGAGGACTTGCAGCACAAGCTCGGAGCGGAACAGGAAGACCAGGGAGGAAAGACCATCACGACGCGGGAGATTCCCGTCGGGGCGTACATCATGGTCACGCACGCGGGCGTCGACGCGGATCTCGAAATGGTCGTGCAGGCCAATTCCCGGGAAGGTCTGCGGGTGCAGCCGCCGTTTCCCGTGGAGTCTCCTTCGGAGGCGACCTGGATTCTTCGCTATTTCGACGGGGTGCGCGTCTGGGGATTCACGTCGCCGGTTCTGAAGAATGAAGGCAAAATCCTCCTCCTGGCGCATACCGACAAGATGGATATGGTCAATTTCCGCCGGTTCGCGCGCGTACCGGTGAAAATCCCGGCCCGCGTCAGCCGGTTTTTGTTTCAAACCTCGACCCAAACGGATCCACAACCGATGGAGTTCGTTCCCTCGGACGTCGTCGAGATCGGCGGGCCGGGCGTTCTGCTCCATACGGCCCTGAAACTCCGCGTGGGCGAGCGCATTGTATTGTGCCTCGATTTCGACGCCAACGGGGTGATTCAATCCGTCGGGAAAGTGCGACGGGAGAATCTGCCCGATCCGATGACGAATCGGAACGTCTACGGCGTGGAGCTGGTGGGGCTTAAACCCTCCCAGGCGGCGGAATTGATGCACGTGACCAACGCGGCCGCCATCGAGCTGCGAAAGGAAAAACAAAACGAGTCGAAAAAGACGCTACAGACGGCAACCAACCTCGCCACGGCGTAGGGCAACTTCGCGGCGAAGGACACCATTGACAATTCAGGTGCAGTAAAAAACCTTCTGACAGATGGGATAGAGCCATGTCGGATTCCATGAGCGTCACCGCCTCCGATCTGGGGGCGCTGACAAGACAATACGAGTCGATCACGCACAATCTCGCCAACGCCGATACCGTCGGCTTCAAACGGCAGATCAGCCAGTTCCGACGCGTGATGAATCAACTCGCCGACGACGGCGACCTGATTCCGGGCAGCCAGCACATCGGGCACCACGTCGCGAACAAGGTTCAAATGGATTTCACCCAGGGCGTTCTGAAGGGGACAGGTCGTCCCCTGGACGTCGCCATCCACGGCGAGGGGGCGTTTTTCGTTCTCGAAACCGACCAGGGACCGCTGTACTCGCGCAACGGTTCGTTGCACCTGACGGCCGACGGGAAGCTCGTGGACGCCGCCGAACGGCAGATCGCCGGGCAAAACGGACAGATCACCCTTCCTTCCGGTCTCGGCGAATCGCAGATTCAGATCGGACAGGACGGAACGATCAGCGCCGGGGGAAATGCCGTCGGGAAAATCAAACTCGTGGAAGTGGAAGACCTGACCCAGCTGAGACCCGCCGGGTCGGGTTGCTATCGCTTATCGGTGCAGGCCAAGACCAAACCCGCCGAAAAGGCGAAGCTGCAGCAGGGATTCCTCGAAACGTCCAACGTCGACGCCGTCGAGGAACTGGTCAAGCTGATCCAGGTGTCGCGCCTGTACGAAGCCGGCGTCAAGACCATCGCCTCCCAGGACGAACGATTGCAGAATCTGATGCGCGTGGCGCAGGGATAACACGACAACAAAATAAAAAACGCCGATCCGAGGCGTTTTGGATGAGGAGATTGAACTATGTTACGGGCATTTTCAACCGCGGCTACGGGCATGACGGCCCAGCAGCAGATCGTGGACGTCATCGCCAACAACCTCGCCAACATC
>JAFGJE010000234.1 GCA_016929245.1 Phycisphaerae bacterium | reverse complement strand
ACGTCGCTGGCGAGGCACAGGACGTTGGCGTTGTTGTGCCGTCGGGACAACTCCGCGGTCAACTCGTCGTGACACAGCGCCGCCCGCACGCCGGGAACCTTGTTCGCGCAAATGCTCATGCCGATCCCGCTTCCGCAGATGAGAATCCCGCGCTGGGCCTGTCCGTCGGAGACGGCTTTGGCGGCCGGGTAGGCGGTGTCGGGGTAGTCGCAGCTTTTCGTGCCGTCGGTGCCCATATCGAGCACCTCGTGCCCCATTTCGCCCAGGAGAATATTGATTCTCTCCTTGGCGGCGTGCCCCCGGTGATCCGCGGCGATCGAGATTTTCATGATTCTACCGTACCTTCCTGGCTTCGGTGCAACCGGCGGGACCGGTTTACAACACACACTCCTGGATTCGCGTCCGGATGGCATGCTCGATGTGCTCGGCGGTGCGCTCGTATACATCCATGCCGCCGCCGATCGGATCGGGCACCTCCGCCTCGTTATCCAGCAGGCAAATCTTCGTGGCCGCGTCGCCGGCGAGACTCCTTGCCCCGTCCCGATGCGACGCTGTCATGCAGAATAGCAAATCGCAGGATTTAATCAAGTCGGCTGTCAGTTTTCTGCTTTTATGGTGCGAAATATCCCCCCCCCGCTGCTTCACCGCCTGGACCGCCTCGGGCGAGGCCGAGAGTCCGTTTGCCGCAAATATCCCCGCGGAAACGACTTCCAGTCCTTTCGTCTTCAAATCCTTCACGTCGCAATCGAGCTGTTCCGCGAGGATTTTCTTCGCCAAACCGGCAGCCATCGGGGACCGGCAGGTGTTTCCGGTGCAAATAAATCCGATTTTTTTTCGCAGGAAACGGCTGAGCATGCGTTCGTCGTAAACGCCTTTTCGCAGGAGGGTCCATCCGTCGCGGTCGATCCGGACGATACTGCTGTCCTTTCCGTATCGGCTGGGCCCGGAATCGACCAGCAGGTCGATCTGACCGCGCAGGGCGTGGAGGACGTCGTCGGCGTTGCGGGGGGAGGGCGCACCGGAGGGGTTGGCGCTGGGCGCCACGACGGGACCATCGACCGCCTGGAGCATCTTCCGGGCGATCGGTTCGTCCGGGCAGCGAATTCCGATGACGTGGTCGTGGGTCATCTGCTCGTACAATCCCTTGACGCGACGGAGTTTAGCATCCGCGAGCTTCCCGCCCGTCTGAAGCAGGATCGTTACGGGGCCGGGCCAGGCTTTGGACATCAACCAGCGGGCGCGGGGGGGAATCTCCCGGATGTATCGCTCCACGTCCTTCGCGCCGGCAAGGTGCAGGCTGAACGGTCCGTCGGGGCGACGTTTGACCTTGCGAAGCCGTCGCATCGCCTCCGGATCGCTCGCCAGCGCGGCGATACCGTAGACCGTTTCCGTGGCGAATCCCACCAGCTGCCCCTTCATGACCGCCTGGGCGGCTTCCTGGGCGGCGGCGGCCTGGTCGGCGGCTGAATGCGACGCTCGAACTGTAATGACGCGAGTACTCATAACCGGTGGATGGCATTATGCGAGAGGGGCGCTATCGCCGTCAAGCGCAGGATCGCGTACGAACTGATGTAAAACATTGACATCCGTTCCTCCGATGTATATAGTGAGATCTATGCATCACGGACAGGAACAATTCGCACATACGCAACCGGGCTTTTCGGTTCTCGGTATGGAGTCTCCGCGGATGTTCCCGGCTGTCCGTCTCGTGGTCGTTGTACGCTAGGTCGCTGCGCATCCATCGCGTGGCGGCCAATATCTCCCCCACCCCGACAAGGGAAACGGTGCATCCCCGTGATCTCCGTGCCCCCGGTCAAAAGCGAAATGGATTAAAGTTTTGGAGAGATTTTATGCGACGAACACGAAAACAATCGAATATACGCGCGCCGCAAGCGGGTTGGGACGGTACGGACGTCCTGCTTGCCTGCCTCGCGGAGGAGAACGTCGAGGTGATGTTCGGATTTCCCGGCGCGGCGATTCTTCCGGTGCTGGACCGCCTGTGGTTCCACGCCGAGGGAATCACCAACCAAACGCGGCGCAAAAGACTTGCATTTTCGGGTGCTTTAAGCACATGCTATGCGAACTCGACGGAACGTATTTGCGGAAGGAATGACATTATGAGTAAAACCAAGACCGACGCGGCCGCCTCACTGGCGGGAACCAACGGCGCCCAGGTGTTTCACCGGATGCTCCAGGCGGAGGGGGTCGAAACGATGTTCGGCTTTCCCGGCGGGGCGGTGCTGCCGATTTTCGACGAATTGTTCGAGTCCCCGATCCAGTTCGTCTTGACCCGGCATGAGCAGGGCGCGACGCACATGGCCGACGCCTACGCGCGCAGCACGGGCAAGGTCGGCGTGGTGATCGCCACCTCCGGACCGGGCGCGACGAACATCGTGACGGGACTGGCGACGGCAAACATGGATTCCATTCCCATGGTCGCCTTCACCGGACAGGTCAAAAGCACCCTGATCGGAAACGACGCCTTCCAGGAAGCCGACGTGACCGGCGTGACGCGCCCCGTCACGAAGCACAACTTCCTCGTCCGCGACGTGAAAGACCTTGGACGGATCGTCCGCGAGGCGTTTCACATCGCGCGAACCGGCCGACCCGGACCGGTGCTCGTGGACATCCCCGTCGACTGTACCGTCGCGAAGCTCGATTCCGAACCGGACCTGGAACCGAACCTGCCCGGATACAAACCGCGCGGTGGAATCGGGAACGAACGGCAGATCAGGATCGCGGCTGACATGATCAACGCCGCCCGGCGTCCGGTGCTGTACGTCGGCGGCGGGGTGATTCTTTCCGGAGCGGCGGAGGAGCTCACGGCTGTCGCGCGGAAGGGCAAGCTGCCCGTCACGACCACGCTGCTGGGACTCGGCGCGTTCGACGAATCCGATCCGCTGAGCCTGAAGATGCTCGGAATGCACGGAACCGCCTACGCCAACCACGCCGTGCAGCAGTGCGACTGCCTCGTGTCCGTCGGCGCGCGGTTCGACGACCGCGTCACCGGAGACCTGAGCAAATTCGCCCCGAACGCGAAGATCATTCACATCGACATCGATCCGTCGAGCATCTCGAAGAACGTCGAAGTGGACGTGCCCGTCGTGGGCGACGCCAAGGCGATTCTCGCCCAGATGCTCCCGATGATCGAATGTCCGGATCGTTCCGCCTGGCTGGCGCAAATCGACGAGTGGAAGAAGAAATTTCCGCTGACGTACAAGGCCGACGGCGACATACGGCCTCAGGAAGTGATTGAGAAGCTGGGCGAATTGACGAAGCACGACGCGATCGTCGCGACGGGCGTCGGGCAGCACCAGATGTGGGCCGCCCAGTTCTACGGGTGGAAGAAACCGCGCCAGATCATCACGTCCGGCGGACTGGGGACGATGGGATTCGGATGCCCGGCAGCCATCGGGGCGCAGTTCGGGAATCCGGGCAAGCTCGTGGTCGATATCGACGGCGACGGCAGCTTCACCATGACGATGGTCGAGGTGATCACGGCGGTCCAGTACAACCAGCCGGCGAAGTTCATCGTGCTGGACAACGAGTACCTGGGCATGGTGCGTCAGTGGCAGGAGCTGTTTTACGGAAAGCGGTATTCCGCCACGCCGCACGCCTGTCCGGAATTCACGGAAATCGCCAAAGGCTTCGGCGCGGGGGCGGCGAAGATCACCGACCGCCGGCAAGTCGCCGACGCCCTGAACGAAATGATCCGATACGACGGCCCGTTCGTCCTGCACGTCTGCGTCGCCCGGGAAGAGAACGTTTTCCCGATGGTGGCGGCCGGCAAGGCGCTGGACGACATGATCCATTCGCAGTTGATCTAAGGAAACGGAAAAGAGAACGCGAATGTCGCGAATAAGAACGAATAAGACGAATATTTTTGAAATAGACAATACAATTTGAGAAATTCGTCTTCCTTCGCGAGATTCGCGATCAAATCGTCCGGCATGGATTTGACGATTGGATTGTAAAAACTATTATCAGGAGATCCTGACATGAAACACGTTATCAGCGCGATTGTGCAGAACGAGCCCGGCGTCCTGGCCCACGTGGCGGGGATGTTCGCGGCGCGAGGATATAACATCGATTCCCTCGTCGTCGGACGCACCGAGGATGAGAACCTTTCCCGGATGACCATCGTGGTCGTCGGCGACGACCGCATTCTCGAACAGGTGCGCAAGCAACTGGAGAAGCTCATCACGACGGTGCGGGTGCGGGATTTCAAGGACATCGACTACGTCGAACGCGACCTGCTGCTGCTGCGGGTGCACGCGCCGGCGGACAAGCGGCCTGAAATCGTCGCGCTGGTGGACCTGTTCCGCGGGCGAATCGTGGACGTTTCCAAGAGCAGCGTGATGATCGAGATGGCCGGTCCGGAGGCGAAGCTGGAAGCGTTCATCGACCTGGTCAAACCCTACGGCATCCGTGAGCTGGCGCGAACGGGCGTGATCGCCATGCAGCGTGGGAAAACCAACAGCGAGAAAGACGAGAAGTAGTGTAGCGTTTCGTAGCCGGTAGTCGGTCACCGGTAGTCGGGGTTGAGCGTCAGTCTCTTTCCCGACGACTGACCCCTGACTACCGGTTACGTATTTTTCACACCGTCATGGCTTCTTTTCGCGCGAGTTGCTCGCAGACCTTGGCGGCCATCATTTCCAGGGGGGCGATCTGCTCGACGGCGCCCATTTTCACCGCTTCTTTGGGCATGCCGTAGACGACGCAACTGGCTTCGTCCTGGGCGAGGGTGTGGGCGCCGGCGTTTCGCATCGCCAGCAGTCCTTCGGCCCCGTCGGCGCCCATTCCGGTCAGGATCACGCCGACGGCGTTGGACCCGGCGTATCGGGCGACGGAATGGAACGTCACGTCCACCGCCGGACGCTGATGGTGCACGCGCGGTCCGTCCTTGATTTCCACGTAATACCGCGCGCCGCTGCGTCGCAGGACCATGTGATAGTTCCCCGGCGCCAGTAAGGCCACGCCCGGAACGACGGGATCGTTGTTTTTCGCTTCGCGGACGTCCATCGGGCAGAGCTGGTTGAGGCGTTCGGCGAACGACTTGGTGAAATGCTCCGGCATGTGCTGGATGAGCAGCGTACCGGAGGTGTTCCTCGGCAGATGCATCATCACTTCCTTGATCGCTTCGGTTCCGCCCGTGGAGGCGCCGATGGCGAGGATTTTATGCGTGGTGGCGATCATCGCCTGGATGTGCCCCTGGTGAGGCGAGATGGTTTTTGGCGCTTCGCGTCGCAGACACGTCACGCTGGCCGCGGCGCGGATTTTTTCGATCAGCACCGGCGAGAGTTCCGCCACGGAATACGCCGATCCGGGTTTGGGAACCACTTCCACCGCGCCGAGTTCCAGCGCGCGCATCGCCGCGGCGGATCCTTTCGGCGTGACGGAACTGACCACGATGACGGGCAGGGGGTGATGTTTCATCAGCTTTTCCAGAAACGTCAGTCCGTCCATGCGCGGCATTTCGACGTCCAGCGTCAGCACGTCGGGATTCAGGGACAGGATCTTGTCCCGGGCGACGTAGGGATCAATCGCCGAACCGACCACTTCGATTCCCTCCGCCTTGGACAGTTCCTTGGTCAGAACCTGTCGCACCACGGCGGAGTCGTCCACCACCAGCACTTTAATCATAACATCTCCTCGTTCGCGGTTCCCTGCGCCTGGGCCGTGTCGACCACCCGGGCGTCCGGCGAGAGATACAGTTCCACTTGCGCCGTACCGTTATCCAGTTGCAGCAGCGTGGAACCGGCGAAGGTGTACCGTTCCGGGGGAGGCGGGACGGATCCCGCGACCACGTCCGGCGCGGCGATATTGAAGATCGCCTGGTCCCCGCCGAGGACCGGCAGAAGGTTTCCACAGGTCACGTTGATGAGTTCTTTCAGCGCGTCTTCCAGCCGAACCCCTTCGGGAACTTCCTCGAACTCGTCGATGCCCAGCATGTTCGATCCCAGGGGCTGGAGCATCTCTTCCGTGATGGAAATCCGCATTTCCCCCCCGAAGGGACCGGAAAATTCCACGCGGGAGACATACCCCCACTTCGGGGGCGCGGAGGGCGCGCCCGCGTGCAGCTCGTCCGATTCCACCAGCATAAACGCCAGCTCGCCGAAGGTTTGCTCGGACACGTGAAACAGCAGTTCGTTAAAATTCGGTGTCGGTTGATTGGGAGACATAGCTCTGTCCTGTCAGCTCTTCAATGGTTTTGCACACGACTTCGGGGGTAAACGGTTTATGAATAAATTTCGCGTCCAGTTGATGCAGCCGTTCGATGCGGGTCTGACTTCCCTCCGTCGAAACGACGATCACGGGCAGGGACGCCCAATCCGGATTGCTCCGAAGGGTTTCGAGCATCTCCTCTCCGTTCATCACGGGCATGTTGATATCGAGCAACGCGAGGTCCACCTTGTGCGCCTTGAGCACCGCGAGACCTTCCCAGCCGTTGGCGGCCTGGTGTATGTCTCCCAGGGGCACGCCGGTCATTTTCAGCGTTTTGATGATCATCGCCCGGGTGACGGAACTGTCGTCGACAACCAGTATATTCAGCGACATGATTTCTCACCTCCGCGTTCACGGACGGCTGGGGCAAACCTCTTTCGCGTCGGATAGGGTATGCCGTTGTGTCTATGTCTTTGCAGGTTCATATTATAAATCCCGTTCCTGTCCCGCCGACGTCAGGCGCACGCGCCCGTTGTCGATGTGGAGATACATGGTTCTGGCCTTCTCTCCCCCGACATCCTCGGCGTGGATCAGCACTCCGTTTTTCCAGAACACTTTTTTGAGGGAGATGTAATTCCGTTTTCCGATGGCGAAGCGATCGGAATTTCCGTTTTGCAGGTTCGCGCCGCCGGCGACCTTGACGACCAGGCGTTTTTTCTCGGCGCCCAGGGTATAGAGCTTTTTGAAAAACGCCGGTAAGGCGGTGTCGACGAACATGTACGGATTCAACTTCGCTTTATCGGGATTCACGCTGGAGACGGGCATCATGACGTGCAGGATTCCCCCCACGCGCACCTGCGGATCGTATACGCTGACTCCGAGGCAACTGCCCAACGCGTGGGTGACGACGACGTCCCCAGGCTGATTGGAGAGTTTCATGTCCGCGACTCCAACAACGTGTATCACGACAGCGATTCCTTTTTCCAAGGGTTATCGTACGTACGTAGCCGGCTGGTGGTAACGGAAGCGGTGCTTGGTCCCCGTGAGACTTTCGGAGTGCCCCAGCAACAGCGCCCCGCCTTCGGTCAGCAGGTCGTAAAATCGATTAACCAGTCGATTCTGGGTGGGTTTGTCAAAATAGATCATCACGTTTCGGCAGAAAATCACGTCAAACGGTCCTTTCATCGGCCAGGGATCCATCAGGTTCAGACGGGCGAAATGAATCATGTTCCGCAACGACGCCGAGACGCGATACAACCGTTGCGGCTGCCGCTGGATCAGGTCGAAATATTTCTGCACCAACGGCGGCGGGGTATCGCGGAAACTGTCCTCTCCGTACTCGCCCCGACAGGCGACCGCCAGGACGCGCGTGGACAAATCGGTCGCCAGAATCCGTATATCCCGACTCGCCGCGGAGGGGATCACCTCATGCAACAGGATGGCGACGGAGTAGGGTTCCTCGCCGCTGCTGCACCCGGCGCTCCAGATGCGAATCTTTTTGCGCTTCTGCTCCAGCGACGGAAGGATGGTCTCCCGCAGGAAGTCGAAATGTTTTGATTCGCGGAAAAAGAACGTCAGGTTCGTGGAAATCGCGTCGAGCATCAGGATCAGTTCCCGCCCGGTCGTGTCCTCGCGAACGTAGGTGATATACTCGTTCAGATTCCGCAGTTGAAGTTGTCGCGTCCGTTTCGCCAGGCGTGACTTGACGAGTTCCTTTTTTCCCTCGTGCAGATGAATCCCGGCCAATTGATGAACCAGCGCGCTGATTTCCTCGAATTGTTCTTCGGTAAACTCCGCCTGAATTTGCGCGAACTGCTGCATTGGTTTCTATCCGTCTCCCAAGCGATGTTTCCGGGAAAACATTACCATCGCGGGCCGTGCGACGAAAATCGTCACGGCGCTCGTGCGACCGCCGGACCATCCGCGACCCTCGCGGACGTGCGGCGGGGTGTTTGTTCTTCTAGGCCAACACAAGATCGGCGGATTCCACGCGACCTTCCGCCAGTTGCAACAGCCCGATCGCGTCGAGAATCAGTCCCACGCGACCGTCGCCCAGGATCGCGCCGCCGCTGATACCGGGCACCGACGCCATTCCCCGTCCCAGGGACTTGATGACCACCTGCTGTTGCCCGAGCAATTCGTCGACCATCAGGGCGCATCGTCGCCCGTCGCCTTCGATCACGATCAGCAATCCCTCGTGGGGTTCCCGAACCGCGTCCTCGATGCTGAACAATTCGTGCAATCGGAACATCGGGAGCAATTCGCCGCGGAGCATGACCATTTCGCCGCGACCGGTCACGGTGGAAATCGAACTCGGTTCCGGCTGGAAGCTCTGCTCGATGGACACGGTCGGAAGGAGGTATCGGCTTTGCCCGACGCGCAGGATCATCGCGTCGGTAATCGCCATCGTCAACGGAAGGCGAACATGGAACGTGGTTCCCTCGCCCGCGACGCTGCTGACTTCGACGCGCCCTCGCAGACGCTCGATATTCCGTTTCACCACGTCCATGCCCACGCCGCGCCCGGAGACGTCGGTGATCTTTTCGGCCGTGGAGAATCCCGGCGCGAAAATCAGGTTGTACACGTCGGCGTCGGACATCTCGCGTCCGCTTTCGATCACGCCTTTTTCGACGGCCTTGCTGTAGATACGCTCGCGGTTCAACCCGTTCCCGTCGTCCTGCAAGACAATCACCACGTTCCCGGCCGCGTGGTACGCCTTTAAGAGCACCGTTCCGGTGGGATCCTTTCCGCGGGCGCGGCGCTGCTCGGGGGTCTCCACGCCGTGATCCACGGAATTGCGAATCATATGCACGAAGGGGTCGTTGAGGCTTTCGACCATATTCCGGTCGATTTCCGTCTCCTCCCCTTCGGTGATGAACTGCACCTGCTTGCCGCTCTTGCGCGCCAGATCGCGCACCAGGCGATTCATCTTCTGGAACACGCCCTTGAGCGGAACCATGCGCAACGACATGGTCAGGTCCTGCAATTCGCGGATAATCTTGCCCGCGTGCGAAACGCTTCGTTGCAGCCGGGGACTGGCGGTCTGGATGACTTCGGGATCCTGGGCGACCATCGACTGGGCGATGACCAGTTCGCCCACCATGTTAATCAGGCTGTCCAGGCGGTTCGTGCCCACGCGAATGGACCCTTCGATGGAGGCGGACTGCTCCCCCCCCTGCTGGAGCTGCTTCTGGGTGCGAATGGCGTCGACGACCTGCGTGGGTTTCACGACCCCCTGTTCCACCGCCGCGGCGCCGAGTTTCTTTTCTCCCTTGCTCTTTTCCAGGGATTCGATTTTCCGGCGCGAGGTGCTGTCGCGCGCGACGAGAATATCCCCGACGCGCAACGGTTCGGCCGCCGAGGCCTGTTCGCCGTATCCCGCCTTTTCGGGATCGGAGAGAATCGCCAGCAATTCCACCAGATCTTCGGGAATCTTCAGATTCTGTCCGGGTTTCACACCGCGGAGTTCCTGGAGCATCGTTCGGAGGCTGTCGCAGCTGCGCAGGCACAAATCCGCGTATCCTCCCCGGATTTTAATGTGTCCTTCGCGGGCGCGATCGAGCATGTTTTCCGCCAGATGCGCGAGCTTCTGGATGCGGTCGAACCCCAGGAACCCGCTGGTTCCTTTAATGGTATGATACGCGCGGAACACCACGTCGATCTGATCGCGATCTTCGGGATTCGATTCGAGTTCCAGCAGCGCGCTTTCGGCGTTGGAGATGTGATCGAGCGACTCGACGATATATTCACTCAGGAGCTCCTCGTCCACGTCCGCGCCCATCACCGCCGGCGCGGGAAACTCGATCATGCTTTGGGTTTCCGGCGTCACCGAGGGAACCGGAGCGGGGGGAATTTTCGCTTTGGGAGTTCCCTGGGGTTTCGAGGCGGATTCTGCCGGCGGTTTCGACGCCGCGGGGGACGCGACGGCGGTTCCCGGTGATTCCTGCGCCTGGGCGGCCTGTCCGAGATAATCCGTCACCTGCTCCACAACCAAATGAGGATCGTCCGCGCGACCCTGGAGAATCATTTCAATCGAGGAAAGGGCTTCCTTAACCCGTTCCACGGCTTCGGCGGTGACGTCCGGCATCCCGGTGATTTTGATCAATTCTTCCCGCAGGGAAATCAACCCGTCATCTTCCGAGGGATCCAGCACCATCATCTGCGACGCGACGTTTTCAATCGACGAAAGGGCGTCGAGGGATTCCGAGGCGCCCTCGTCCAGGGGGGGCAAGGGAATCGGAGAGGCGTCTTCCATGAGGCGTTTGAGTTTTTCGACGGCTTTTAAGACCTCGTCCACCCCGCCGGTTTCGCCCGCGAGAGAATCTTCGGCGGCCTGCACGGACTGTTGCACCGCCGACCAAACCGCCTGGGCGTCCCGCAATTTGTCCTGATACAGATTCTGCAACACCTTGAGGGAATCCTTCAGCAGGTTCAGCATGGCGTTGTCCACTCCCGCGACGCGCATGGCGGTCCAGGCTTTTTCCAGACGCACGCCGATTTCGACGATGGAGTCCTTCGAGGAGACGTCCACCTCGGAAATCTCCTTCGCCAGTCCCTGCAATTCCTCGGGAACCTTGCTCCGTTTCTTTTTGGGTTTTTGAGAAGCAGCCATTTCGTTTACCTTCTTTGTCGTTTTTCGTTTTCGGCCTCAATCGGCCTTTCCTGTCCGTCTCAGATCATTCCCGACGAATCACGCGACACGAGGAGGGGATTCTCAGGCGACGACGCCCGCGTCGCATCCGGCGATCACGCCCGTCCACAACGGTCCCATCGAGGTGGTGTAGCAGATGCGCGACGCCTGGGAATTCCGCTGTTTGAGAATATGCAGCCCGTCGGCGCGAAAGACGCTGGGAAGGGAAATCTCGATATTCACGCCTCGCTTGTCGAGGATTTGCTTGACGTTTCCCGCGAGGATGTTCGTCACCTCGCCGACGGCGTCGCCCATGTCTTCGCTCTCGAAGGGAATCGCGAATCCGGCGAATCCTTCCGCCATCGCGGTGGCGGTCGAGCGGGGCAGTCCCAGGAATATGGACCACTCCACTCCGCCCATGACGGAAATCACGGAAATGATCACGCCTTCATGAAACATTTCCTCGCCGAGATCCTCACATTGCTCGGCGACGGTTCCGCAAGCGGTCATGAGAATTTCCTTCACCGCCAAGCTGACGGCGTCGCTATGGGGAAGTTCAATCGCATTTTCTTCTGTCGTTGTCATGAAGACGCTCCTTTGGGTTGTATCCGCATCGAGAATTACGCGAACTTATTCGCCAGGGCGCCGAAGAAATTGTCGCCGCTCTCGGCGGCGTCCTGGAGTTTTTCAAAAAGGGGCTCGAGTTTCTTCTTGATCACTTCCGTCGTGAACGGTTTGCAGATGAAAGTGTCCACCGCGCCGCCTTCCATGGCTTCTTCCACCTTGCCCATGGTGCTTTCGGTGGTAATCATCACCACCGGAACGTGGTGATCCGTCATCTCGCGAATCTTTTTGACGAACTCCAGCCCGTTCATGTTGGGCATGTTCCAGTCGACGAAAATGATTTCATGCACGCTGGGATCGAACTTGCTCAGCGCGTCCTGTCCGTCGGTTCCTTCGGTGAACGTAAACTCGGCGATTTCCGACTCGCTGAGCGAACGCATCACCATCTTGCGCATGATGCCGGAGTCATCGATGACCATTGCGTTGAGTTGCATGACAAACCTTCCTTCTGTTTCCTTAGGCCGTCCACCGGGGAGTATGGAAACGTGCGGTACGTTCCATGACGCGGTCCCAATTCCCCGGTCAAACGACAGACCTTCATGGGTCAAAACGTCAAGCCGAATTCCTTGCGGATTCCCGCGATATCGAAGAAATCTCCGCGGAAACACCGTCTTCCAGACGAACCTGTTCCAGAGTCCGTCAAGGTTTTATCGGAGGGAAGGACATCAAATTTGACGAAAATACAGAAGGAAAACACTCAGGGAATGAATTTAGTGTTTTTCCCCTATTTTTTCCAAATCCGATCGTTCTTTCTCCCTCCACCACGCCATGGAATACCCTATCTAATCTGTTAAAAAGCACTTATCTTATTTCCGACTCTCACGTCATGCGAGGAATGAAATAACACTCCCCTGTATTGTCCGGAACTTTTTCCCGGGGGAAGAAAAGAAACCTTTGCAGCCTTCCGCCGATTCTGCCGATGTAACAATGTATTCTGGAAGAACATGCTTCGTCCGTCTGAAGAGGTGACGGCCGGTGGGGAGTGTTGTATGATTTTGCCTGAAAAAGAGTTATATTTTTTCAGGCCGGCATGACGGGCGGCGGAACAGGTATTGAATATGCAAATTCATTGCGCCAGAAATCCGATTTTCGATCAACAGCGGAATGTCTTCGGGTACGATCTGAGCTTCCGCCGTGGTTTTCAGGACTATTACGACCATCTGAATCCGCAGAATACCGCGGACCCGATTCCCTTTTTCAAGTTCCGCGAACTGACGGACGGACGGCGCGGGTTTGTGGCCGCGTCCCGGGAACTCGTGTTGAACATGAACACGTCCGTGTTTCCCAAAGGCCTGGTCACGCTGGCGGTTCCGGAAGATATCCCGCCGGAGCAGGATGTTCTCGACGCCTGCAAGCGCCTGAAAAACGCCGGTGTGATTCTCGCGAAAAATCGCGTTCGACCCGACGAGACCCACAGTCCCCTGCTGGACCTGCTGGACGTGGCGCGGCTGGACTACCAGGCCCATTCCGTGGACGATCGTCACGCGATCTGCGAGATGCTCCACAAGAAACACGTCAAGGTTCTGGCGAGCAACCTGGAATCCTCCGAGGACTACGAAGACGCCGCCTCCGGCGGTTTCCACTACTACCAGGGGGGATATTTCTTCCGCCCGATGAGCGCCCCCCAAGGGGAGATTCACGCCAACAAACTGACCTACTTGCAGGTGATGAACGAGGTGTTCAAACCCAGCCTGCTGTACGACGAACTGGCGGGATTGATCGAGCAGGACGTCTCCATGTCCTACAAGCTGCTGAAGTTCATCAATTCCGCGTGGTTCGGCCTGAAATACGAAATCAAGTCCATCAAGCACGCGCTGGTGCTTTTGGGGCCTCAGGAAATCAAGCGTTGGCTGAGCATCGCCGTCGTGCGCGACACCGGAAGGGACAAACCCTACGAACTGCTCCTGCGCTGTCTGACCCGGGCGAAACTCGCCGAGTTGATCGCCGAGCAGCTTCCCGGATTCTCGCGGCGGGCGTCCGAATTGTTCCTGATGGGACTCTTGTCCGCCATCGACGCGCTGATCGATCAGCCGATGAACGTGGTGCTGGAGGGACTTCCCGTTTCGGCGAGCATCAAATCCGCGCTGCTGGGCGAGCGCGGCGGGCTGCGCGACGTCTACGACGTGATGCTCAACTACGAAGCGGGTCGATGGGACGACTTCTCCGAAACCGCCGGCGTGATCCGCCTCGACGAAAACCTCATGCCCGACATGGTCGCCGAAGCCCAGAAATGGGGCAACAACATCCTCGGCGAAAGCTAAGCATTCCATCGCGGATTGTGGAATGCGGATTGCGGATTGAAACATAACACCAGAACCAATTATTTTCTGCGCGGTGGGAATCCTTTCCCACCGCGTTTTTGTTATGTTTTCCTATCATCCAAGATCGCGGCGGGAAGGGATTCCCGCCGCGCAAATGTTCGCATTCCGCCATAAAAAAAGGACGCCTTCCGGCTCATCCCATGATTTCGGGATTCGCCGGAAGGCGTCACGTGGTGATCCTCGTTGCTTACCTCTTACAACTCCGCGTATTGTTCCTGTGTTTCTTCTTCGGAATCCAGCGGGATGGAAGACGCCTTCCGGGAAGGTTCGTGGGGCGGTTCCTCCCACGAATCGTCCTGGGAATACTCCAGCTCCTCGTCGTCCGGAATAAACTCTTCGTCGTCCGTGTTCCGCAGGCCGTCCACCAGTCCTTGCAGTTCCCGCACGACCTGTCGAAGCTGATCCGCCTGGTGGGCCAGTTCCTCGCCCGCGGAGGCGGATTCTTCGGCGCTGGCGGCGTTGGACTGGGTGACGCGGTCCATTTCCGTCACGGCGCTGTTGATTTCCTCGACGGCGGAGGTTTGCTCCTTGCTGGCGGCGGCGATTTCGTTGACCAGCGCGTCGACCTTATGGGCCCGGTCCGCGACGGTCTCGAACGCCGCCTGCGTCTCCTTGGTGACGGACACGCCGTGCTCGGAACGGCGGATGGAATCCTCGATCAACTCACCGGTGCTCTGGGCGGCTTCGGCGCTGCGCAGCGCCAAACCTCGCACTTCCTCCGCGACCACGGCGAATCCCTTGCCCGCCTCACCCGCGCGGGCGGCCTCGACGGCCGCGTTGAGGGCCAGCAGATTCGTCTGAAACGCGATGTCGTTGATGGTCTTGACGATCTTGGCGGTCTTGTCCGAGGAGGATTTGATCTCGTTGATCGCCTCGGCGAGGCGCTGCATCGCATGCTGGCCGTTGTTGACCGCGTCGTTGGCTTCGCTCATGAACCCGCTGGCTTCGGCGGTGCTGTGGGCGGATTGACGAATCATGGAGGCGATTTCCTCCATGTTGGCGGAGGTTTCCTGGATGCTCGCCGCCTGGTGACTCGCCCCGTCCGCGAGCGACTGACTCGACTGGGCGACCTGTCCCGACGCGGAGGCGATATCATCCGATCCCCTGTGAAGATTGCGCATGATCCGGCGAATCGGAAGCGCGATCGACCGGGCGACCAGCAGTCCGACGACCAGCGACGCGACCAGACCTCCCACGACCACCGACAATTGAATCCACTGATTCCGCGCCACCGCTTCCACGCTGCGCCCCAGGGTGCCGGCGATCTGGTCTCTCGTTTCGTGCGCCTGGGAGGCCAGCTCGAGTTCCATCTGCCGCATCTGTTTTCGGAGATCTTCCGAGAACGTGTTGAAATCCTCGTCGGCAGCCAGCATCGTGTCCTTGGCGCGGAGCGTCTTCAACAGCAGATCGCGCAGGGAATCGAATTCCTGTTTGGCGGCCTTGGTTTCCTCGGTGTCGGGCAACGACAGGAAATGCGAGACCGCCAGGGAAATCGTTTCGTCGATTTTCCGAACGAATTGCCCAAGATCCTTCCGGTCGGTCATCAGGAGCGAGTCCTTGGTCAGGGCGTCCAGCTCATAGCAGCAGGACTGCAGGGAAAACGCCGCGACAATGGTATCCGACGCGTCCCGCATGGTCTTGTTCAACTCACGCAACCCGTCGGAGATTTTCTTATCGCTTTCGGAAACCTTGGATTTCGCCTGGGTAATGGCGTCGTTCATCGACTTGGCAGCCGACACTTCGCACTCCTTGACCAACTCCAGGGAATGGGCGTCGATGTTCTCCAGAATCGACTTGTTCTTTTCCCGTAACACGATAAGGGTCTGCTGAATCTCCTGCTGCTGATCGGGGGGGGCGGCGAGAAATTCTTTTTTCCGTCCCGAAAGTTCCGCGAAGGACTGTTCCAGATTCTCCAGTTCCGCGCCGACCTGCTTGGCTTTCTCTCCGGTGAGTTTTTTCACGTCTTCCCGCGACAGGTGAATGGCGCTGTTGGCCGCCCCCAGCGCGGCGGACACCGCCCCTTCGTCCTGGGCGATTAAGATATCCCGCACGAACACGCTCAACAGGTGACAACGGGCGCGCACGCTCAGCGCGGTCTTGGTGGTCGCCACCGCCTGGGACGCCGACGCCGACAGGGCGTCGAAAACCTTGCTCGATTCCCGCGTGCTGTTGGTCTGGGAGACGCGAATCGAACGGATCGCCTGGTGAATCTTCGCGGGCGTTTCCGATTCGACGGTATCGACGGTATTGACCGCCATTTTGGACACGTTGACCAGCGTGGTGTGTCCCGCCTTCTGAAACGCCATGAGCTCCTGATGCGCCTGCAATTCGGCTTCCTTACGCCCTTGCAGCGTCTCCAAGTGCTGCTTTTGATCCTCCGAACACTTCAGCGTCCGCAGCGCAGCGCCCAATTCCGACAGCATCTGCTCGGTTTTCACCTGACGGATGGTCTCCACCATCCCGCGAACCGAGGACATCTCCGCCGTCTGCTTGTTTTGGTGTTCGATCAATTTCGTGATCTGCGCGGAGGTGGAGGTCATGTCGTTTCGCGCACCGCGAAGAGCCCAGATGCCCAGGCCCCCGCTGACGCCCGCGACCGCCACGCACAGCAAAACCATGCCCAAAATCCGCCACTGCAGCCCAAGCCGTTTAAACCACTTCATCACGGCTGATCTCCTTCAGCATGTGTTTCAGGTTTTCTTCGCGGGTCACGCGGAACGGAGCACAAGGCCCCGTCCGCGCAACGTCGCCGAAAACCAAAGGATTATCATCATTCGTCGCGTGTTCGCCGCATTACTAAGAACCGTCCCAAAACGATGGGTTCCGGTTTCCGTTTCCTATATACGTCACAAAGGCTTTTTTATTCTTGAGTGACTTGCTCGACAATCCGCTTCGCGCAATATATCACTCCCCACAAAATCGGTGGGACTCCAACAGAACAGATTCGCCAAGTCTAGTATGCCGATGTCCGTACGCAATGTTCATCGGATTGAGGTGTCTTAAGTTTCACCGAAAAATACTGAAAAACCCCGAAGTAATTCAAAACGGGGAAAGACCGGGATTTACCTCCCGTCACGAAAGGAAAAAACACCGGGATTTCCCGGCAGGAGGCGGTATAATTTCCCCATGAAACTTGCCACGTGGAATGTCAATTCCGTTCGCTCCCGTCTGGAGAGACTGATCGGTTGGCTGGAGAAAAATAATCCTGATATTCTTTGTTTGCAGGAGCTTAAGTGCACCGAAGACCAGTTCCCCCTCGAGGAAATCGCCCGGGCGGGATACCACGCAGCCGTCTTCGGCCAGAAGACGTACAACGGTGTGGCGATCCTGGCGCGGGAGGAACTTTCAGACATCCGTCGCGGGCTGGGCGATGACGTGCCGGACGATCAGGCGAGACTGATTTCCGCCGATATCGACGGGGTGCGGATTTTCAGCGCCTACGTCCCCAACGGCCAGTCCGTCGGATCGGAGAAATTCGAGTATAAACTCACCTGGCTGGCGAGACTGGCGGACATGTTCCGGCGTGATTTTCGTCCCGACAATCCTATCGTATTGACGGGGGATTTCAACGTAGCCGTCACCGATCAGGACGTCTGCGATCCCGACGCCTGGGGCGATACGGTTTTGTGCGTTCCCCGGGCGCGGGAAGCGTTGGAAGTCGTTCGAGAGTGGGGATTTGTGGACGTTTTCGCCAAATTCCATCCCGAAGGCGGCGTGTATTCGTGGTGGGATTACCGCCGACTGGCGTTTCCGCGAAACCAAGGCCTGCGCCTGGACCATATCTACGCCACCCAGCCCATCGCCGCCCGCTGCATCCGAGCCGAAGTCGACCGTGACGAACGGAAAGGCGAAAAACCCTCCGACCACGCCCCGATGGTCGTGGAATGGGGTTGATCGGGTTTGATTCCGTGGTAGAATAACTTTTCCTGCTTTGGGCGTTTAGCTCAGTTGGCTAGAGCGCTTCCCTTACAAGGAAGAAGTCACTGGTTCGAGTCCAGTAACGCCCATCAGGTGAATTGCACACAAGGGAATCGTCAGGAATAGTGCGGAAATACGGGGGTTTTTCGTCAGTCTCACTTTCGCACTTCCTGCCTATTCCCGCCTGTTCCGTCGTGTGATGGGGGGGAATTTGGGGGGGAATTTCAGCCGCCTTTTGATAGTGCTCTTCTCGCACCTGGAGGTAGTGTGTACTGGCGACCTGAGGACTGTTACCGATCCACTCGCATACCACCTGCACGGGGTATTCTTCGGCCAATTCCGTCTCTCGTGTACTCCGAAGATTCTGGAACAGCTTCGGCCAAGGCTTCAAACCTGCACGCATGACGATCTTGCGAAACTGCGTCCTGAAGTTCTTCGTGTTCGGTTCATACCGTGTGATAACCCTTTCTGTACCGGGTTCGGCATTCTCGAAGGATTCAAGAAGCAAGGGGTACAGTTCCGGGAAGATCGGTACCACACGAATACCCTTGCTTTCGAGGTGTTCCGTCTTGGGACTATGGACGGTGAATCTGCTACGCTCGAAATCCACGTCAGACCACCGGAGCCTTGTTACCTCGGAGGGACACCGCAAGCCGTGGTTCTATCGCATGACCCTCACGCAGGGCGCCAATATAGGCAATCCCGAAGAAAGTTTTAAATATTTCGCGAACCTGATTCACAATGCCGGTTCTTCGACCGCCGACTGCGGCATCCATTTCGTGGACCTTTTACGATGGTTCACGGAGGAAGAGGTCACGCACGTCGGCGGCGTCGGCGTGGCGACCGAACCGGAGATTCGCGAAGACGAACACAATCTCGGCCTGTTGACGATGAACCTTTCGGGCGGTTCCGCCGGGTGGATCGAGGACAACTGGTCCCGCATCACCAGGCCGGACAACGATATGGAACTCATCGGAACCGAGGGGCGAATTTCGTTCAAATTCGCCAATTTTCGCAGTAAGGCGATGGAGCGCGAAGGCAATCAGATTGAGTATTTCTCCAAGAAAACCTACCGAACCGAATTGGTTCCCTTACCGCATTCCTGGGGCAAGCAGACCCACAAAATGCTGGAGGATCTGATCCGTCAGATCGAGGAGAATCTATCCGTGGATTCGCACATCGAGGACGTCTACAAAGCCACCGAAGTATCCCTGGCCGCCAACATCGCCGCGCATGAAAAACGGGTCGTCACTCTCCCCCTGCCGATTAACGCCAAACGGCCCGATCAGGAACACTAACCGGGAATCCCCATGAATCTCACTCGAAAAGAAATCGTAATCCGTACTATCCAACACAAGGAAACGGACGTTTGTCCGTACGTTATCAGTAAACCCCCCACCCCCCAAAGCCAACCCGCCGCCCAACGACACCAGACCGCCAAAATCAAATTTCCTATCAGTCACCTTAATATGCATTCCAAATATGAAAGCACCGTTCCGGAATTCCGAAACGGTGCTTTTCATATATACGAAAAAAGACAATCGTTGTTAACGTATCCGTCTTCGCAGCAACGCCAAGCCGCCGCCAACGGCCAGCAGGCCTATCGTTGTCGGTTCGGGTACGACCGTCAGGCCGACTTCGTTGCCGCCGGATCCGCCGACGTATGTGATTTCGAAGTCATATCCGCCGACACTCAGCGAGGCGCCTTCGGCAAGGCCGTCGAACGTTCCGGATACATACTCGCTATAGGTAATAAGCGAAATGAAATCGCCTTCGTTAAATGACGCACCGGCGCCGAGGGAAAGATCAAGATCCACGTTGGAGTTGAGAGCCAGGTATTTGTGCGTTTCGATGAATGAGGGATCAGAGGCGTCATTCAGCACAAATGACAATGTAGAATTGTCGTAGCAAATCATCTGGACTTTCGCATCCACCGTGGCGTCATCGACCGTCAACGTGCCTCCTGCTTTAATGTACAAATAGCTGTCGACGTTGAAAAATGCGCCGTCCGACACGGTTACCGTACCCGTTCCACTGGTACCAATTTCCGTTCGGTTGCTTTCAATTTCCGAACCGGAACCGGTAATCAGTATCTGGCCGTTACTTCCACTCTGGTGCCCTACTCTGAAATAGGTTCCGTCCGCGGTGAGTTTGGCGCCGCTTGAGACGGTAAGCGAACCGGTTCCATAGCGGCCTGCATAGAAACTTCCGCCGGATGTAACGGAACTTGAACTTCCCGAAACCGTCAATGTACCGTTGGAGCCACTATTATACCCCAAAGACATATCGGTACCGGTATTGTACGATCCACCGTTGATCACGCTGACGGTTCCCGTACCACTGCTGCCGATATTGCTACTCGCGGCCGCACCAACGTTGACGGTTGCGCCGTTGACCTGTAATACTCCCGTATCGCCGCCGGTGTAACCGACGTGAAACGTTCCGAATTCGGCAGAACCTTTCGTCGCGCCGCTGTCCTTGATGACACATGTCCCGGTAGTTCCGCTGGAGCCGACATAGGAATCTCCACTCCCTGTAGCACTGGCGGTAAACGTATGCCCGTTCAGATCGAGAGCGACGGAACTGCCGGTATCGCTGAAACCATTCCCCATTCGATAGTTGTTCACCGTCGTATCGGCACTGAGTTGCGCCGTGGTATCCGTCCCCGCCGGCAAGAGTGAATCTCCGCCGCCCAAGTAGACTAAATCACTGGCCCCCGGCGAACCTGTGGTTCCGTACCAATTGCTGCCGGAAAAATCATACGTTCCGTTGTTGGCATTGGCACCGTCCCATTGATACGTCGTCGCGCCCGCCTTGGTTAGCGGAACCAGTAGAATCGCCGCACATAGTACACCAACGAATCCTAGCTTTTTTGATAACATCTTCTTGCTCCTTTCGTGCTTTTCTTCAAGTAGACCCTAGCGCGGGTACAGGTAAGCTCTTCAACAAACGATGCTTACAAAACAAAATGCTCATATGAACTGTCGGTCGTTGTATTACAATAATAATGCGTCTGCTTTCGTGGGCATTACGAAGATCATCATATACTTACCGGTAAATTCTGTCAAGCAAAAAATAAAAATGTTTTAAATTTGGAAGTTGCTTCAGGGGAAACCAGAAGGAAAGTCGACGACATTAATCCCCCCACCCCCCAAAGCCAACCAACCGCCCAACGACACCAGACCGCCAAAATCAAATTTCCTATCAGTTTTCCTATCATCTACCCCGGTTCCTTTTGAAGATGTTCCGCGAGCAGCGTTTTGATGACGGCCTGTCGGTTGATTCCCAACCGGCGGGCTTTTTCGTCGAGGCGGTCCACCATCCACGAGGGGAAATCGACGTTCACCCGACGAATATCCCGTCCGGGGCGACGCACGTTTTTCAAATCGAGATAGTCCGAAATATCTTCCCCGTTGTCAAAACGGCGGTCGAATTCCTTTGCGCTGATTGTTTTCCGTTTTTTAGCCATCGTAAATATCCTTTTCCGTTTCCCGGCTGCGTCGAACCGAAATGATGCGAATCGCATCGCCGCGAGAAGTCACCACGGCCTTCCAGTACACGCCGCCGATGCGCCCAATAACCAGATCGCGTCGTTCCGAAACGCATCGAGTCCGCACGACCACCCGATTATCGTCCAGCCACAAGGCCTGTGCTTCCTTAAAATCGATGCCGTGTTTTTCCTGATTTGCATCGCTCTTGTTTCGGTCATATTCAAAGGCCATATATGTATTATATATATAAGATATATTTTAGGGGAATACTTCTTTTCTCTTTTTTCATCGAGCCGCTGCCGGTTGAATATGGTTCCAGCGTCGGCGTTTCCGTCGGCACCGTGTGCTCGATGTCGCACGGAATACTTTGCAAAGGATATGTAAATTGGTTATCATAATCGGCTGTTATGTCGATGTCGGTGCGACGCAGTGCCGCGAATTGAATCTTTTTGATCTTATAACGCTGCACGTTTTCGCCGCGTACAAACCGTTCATCCTGTCCGGTACCCCCGACCGCCATGAAGGACGAATCTCTTTTACAGCGGGTTCAGACGCCGCACCAGTTGCGGCGGCTGAGCATGAAGGAACTCGAACGTCTCGCCGAGGCGGTGCGCGAGCGGATTATCCAGGTGGTCAGCCGCAACGGCGGACACCTGGCGAGCAATCTCGGCATCGCGGAGCTGACGATCGCGCTGCATTACGTGTTCGATTTCTCGCGCGATCGGCTGCTGTGGGACGTGGGACACCAGTGTTACGCGCACAAAATTCTCACCGGGCGCGACGAACAGTTCGACACCCTCCGCCGCAAGGACGGGATCAGCGGATTTCCCAACCCCGCCGAGAGCCCCTACGACCTGTTCGCCACCGGGCACGCCGGAACCGCCATTTCGACGGCTGCCGGTCTGGCGTGGGCGGACCAGCAAGCCGGGCGCGACACGAACGTGGTCGCCGTCGTGGGCGACGCGAGCATCGTCAACGGGCTTTCCCTGGAAGGGCTCAACAACGCCGCCCTGCTCCAACGGCAGTTCCTCGTGGTGCTCAACGACAATTCGATGGCCATCGACCGCACGCACGGGGCGATGGCCGACGCGCTGGAACGCCTCCGCATGGACGCCCGCTACGGCGACCTGAAGGCCTCCACCGAACAACTCCTCCACCGCCTGCCGATGGGCGGGGAAATCAAAGACGCCCTGAAACACATCAAGGAAGGCCTGCGCACCACGCTGCACGGACCGAAAGTGTTCGAGACGCTGGGATTCAATTACTTCGGACCGCTCCAGGGACACGACGTGGCGACGCTGATCCGCGTGCTGGAGCGCGTCAAACAGATGCCCCACCCCACCGTGTTGCACGTGCACACGGAAAAAGGTCGCGGCTGCGCGTACGCCGTGGACGACCCCTGCCGGTTCCACAGTCCGTCGGCGTATACGATCCGCGACGGAAAGGCGGTCTTCCCGCTACCCTCGCACAAAACCTGGACGAAAACCTTCGCCGACGCGCTGGCGGACCGGGCCCGGCGCGACGAGCGCGTGATCGCCGTCACCGCGGCGATGGCCGACGGCACGGGCCTGGCGGAGTTCCGCGAGGAATTCCCCGACCGCACGCTTGACGTGGGCATCAGCGAATCGCACGCCGCGGCGATGGCAGCCGGGCTCGCCAAGGGCGGGCTTCGTCCCGTCGTGGCGATCTACTCGACGTTCATGCAACGCGCCTTCGACCAGGTGTTCGAGGAAATCTGTCTCCAGCACCTGCCCGTGGTGCTGTGCATGGACCGGGCCGGGCTGGTCGGTTCGGACGGCGCGGTGCACCACGGGTTCGCGGACATCGCCTACCTCAGGCCGTTACCGGGAATCGTGCTGATCTCGCCGGCGGACGAGGCGGAAATGGCGGCGGCGCTCGATTTCGCGCTGCAACACGACGGGCCGGTGGCGATTCGCTACCCGCGCGACGAAGTTCCGCCGCCGCTGCCGGGCGTTTGTCCGCCGTTTACGCTGACCCGGGCGCGCGTGATGCGGGAAGGGGCCGACGCGACGATCCTCGCCTACGGCGCGATGGTCGCCCCGGCGATGGAGGCAGCCGACTATCTCGCCGACGCTCGCGGCGTGCGGGCCGCCGTCGTCAACGCCCGTTTCGCCAAGCCACTGGACGTGGCGACGATAGGCCGATATCTCACCGGTGGAAAACCCATGGTGATCGTGGAAGATCACGCGAAAATCGGAGGACTGGGTTCGGCGGTGCTGGAACTGGCAGCCGAGCGCCACGGAAACACCGGACGAATCCGCTGCCTGGGGATCCCGGATCGCTTCGTCGCCCACGCCTCCCGCGCCGAACAACTCCAGGCCGTCGGCTTGAACACCCAGAACATCGCCGACGCCGTCGGCGATCTGCTCGATCACCCCGCGAACGTAAAAAACGTCAAAAAATAGAGAAATTGCATGGTGGAGCACCTGCTCCACCATGTTTTTTTTATCGATTGACACAACGTGGCGGAGCAGGTGCTCCGCCACGCACAAACCACGTTATTCTTCCGACTGTTTCCGCACCGCCTGGCCGATGCGACGGAGAGCTTCGGTGGCGTCGTTGCGATCCAGAACGATCTCCACGAACACCAACTCGTCTTCGCATTCCCGCGCCTTTTTCAGGGCTTCTTCCAGATCGCCTTCGGTATACACCGCCAGACCCGTCGGCCCGCCGAACACCGGCGGCAGCTCGTGATACTTCCATCGCCGGATTTCATTGTACGGGCCGTCGTGAATCGCACGTTCGATGAGATACCCGTCGTTGTTCAGCAGGAAAAGGATCGGCGCGGCGTCGTCGCGGAGGATCGTGGAGAGTTCTTGGGCCGTCATCTGAAACGCCCCGTCGCCGATGACCAGCACCGCGCGTTTGTTCGGCGCCGCCAGCGAGACGCCCAGCGTCGCGGGTAAGGAATACCCGATGGACAGGTAATTCGCCTGGGCGAGAAAACTCTCGGGTTTGTTCGTGTGCAACTCGGCGGCCCCGAACATCGCGTCGCCCGTCGCGGCGATGAGTATCATATCGTCGTTCAGGAACGTGTTGAGTCGCTCGAAGAACCGCTTCACGGTGATCTTTTCGGCGGGATCGGGCTGATAGGGTTTCTCCGTGATATGCGGCGCGGGGGAGACGTGTCGCTTCTGGAAAGGCGTCGGCTGCACCGTGTCGATCAACCCGCGAACGAAATCCGCGAGATACACGTTGTCGTAGTGATGATGCTTGATCTTCACGCGGTCGGAATTGGCGGAGATCATCTTCGCGTCGTTGAGCTTGGCGGTGAATCCGCCGGTGGCGATGTCCGTGAACCACGCCCCGAGGCTCAGCAAACAATCCGCCGATTCGATGGTGTCCAGCACCTCGGGCCGGGACAGCGCGCCCTCATAGATTCCCACGAAACCCGGGTGTTCCTCGGGAATGGCGGTCTTCCCGTTGACGGTGGTCGCCACGGGATACCCGCAGGCGTCCAGTAGGCGGACGACGTCGTCCCGCAGCCCGAACCGGTGCACTTCCACGCCGCAGAGAATCGCCGGATGTTGGGCGGCTGCCAGCATGGCCGTCGTTTCGACAAGACTCTCGGCGAGCGCGTCGGGATGACTGGGCGCCGCCGGCGGCGGACCCAGCGGCGCCGACGGCGCGGCACAGGGCGCGTCGACCATATCCACGGGCACTTCGATGTACACCGGGCGCTTGTGCATCAGGCAGGTTTGGAGCGTGCAGTCGATTTGTCCCGGCGCCTGCTCCGCCTGGGTGAGCATGACGGCCGCCGCGGTGACGCGGGAATAGATGTCCAGCTGCAATCGGTAATCCGTCGCGAGGTGGTGCATCGGCGCGTGCGCCCGCCGCCGCGCGGAGTGCGGCGCGCCGCTGATCATCACCATCGGAACGCGCTCGGCGTACGCGCCCGCGGCGGCGTTCAAGAGGCTGAATCCCCCCACACCGTAGGTGACCATCGCGGCGGAAATCCCGTTCAGTCGCCCGTAGGCGTCGGCGGCGTATCCGGCGTTGAGTTCGTTGCACGTGCCGATGAATTCAATGGGGCTGTCGATCACCAGGTCCATCAGGTCCAGCACGTAATCCCCCGGCACGCCGAACAGATGTTTCACCCCCAACTCATGCAATCGCCGCACCAGGTATCGCCCCACGGTGGTCATGGACTTCGCGCACATACGTCACGCTCCTTTCCCGTCTTCGCCTAGCGGTTTCGCCGCGTCAAGTCCCCAAACCCCAGTCCCCAATTTACGTTTTTATCGAATCCAGCATCAGCACGGACACCGGACCGAACAGCAGCGCCGGCAGGAACGCGCCGAGGAAATCGGGCAGGCCGAGGTATCGGCAGATATACACGAACACGTAGAACACGCCCACGAACAGCAGGCACAAGGCCGCGGAGGCTTTAATGTTCCGTTCGCGCGAGAGAAT
Organism: Phycisphaerae bacterium; assembly: GCA_016929245.1. GTDB lineage: Bacteria > Planctomycetota > Phycisphaerae > SM23-33 > SM23-33 > JAFGEJ01. The sequence goes on along the minus strand of JAFGJE010000234.1, from coordinate 8,797 downwards.
AAAGGGCAGCCCCAGCAGGAGCATCACGAGATTGTTCAGCGGATCGGCGAACCGCAGATACAGCGACTGCCGCACCGCGCGAAGGTCGGGCACGTTTCGCAGGCGCATCAGCGTCGAGAGCTCCGTGCTGCTGAGGAAATCCATCCAGCGGCTGTTCTGGCGCAGTTCCAGATCCTTGTAACTCAGGTCCGTGGCGTGGAACAACCTGCCGCCGTCCAGATCCCAGCGGCATTCGTGCAACAAGCCGGGGACCCACAAGGCCGTATCCCCGTAGATCGTGCACAACGAACGGTCGTCGTCCGCGAGGAACTCCGCGCGGGGGCGGATCAGCTCCCCGCTGGTGGCGGTCAGACCGCTCCATTGCAGGTTGTCGAATTTTTGCGCTCCCAGCCGCATGTTGAAATGCTTGTCGAAACCCCGCGGGTTATCCACGGACGAGAATAATCGCGTAATGTCCTTTTTATTCTTCCGTCGATACTCCGCCCGCGCGTTGGCTGCCAGCGCCGCGGGTCCGACACCGGTGTAAATGCGACGGGTATCCTGCGTGGTGCGCCAATTGACGGGATTTTGCGGCGTCTTCTTTCGCTCGATGAAGGCGTCGGAGGCGACCCAACCGTCGCGGTCCTCGTAGCGTCCCGGAAACGCCTTGGCGCCCGAGAAATGCGCCAGGTATCGATACCGGTCGTCCCGCAGGATGACCAGCGGCCAGGCCATTTCCTTCCGCGCCGGATCGTAGTTGGGAGACCACCAGACGGTGTAGTTCGTGTCGGTCAGGAAGCGCACCTGGAAGCGTTCCTTGGTCTGCGTCGCCACTTCGTCGGCGTCCAGAATCAGGTGCTGCCGGACGTTGGGGAGGATGAATTCCTGGTCGACGATCACCAGCCCGCCCATGAGCATGGCGCAAAGAATGATCGGCCAAACCACGCGATGCAGACTCACGCCCGACGCGAGCATCGCGGTCAGTTCGTTGGTGTGGTTCATGCGCGCCACGGCGAAGGCGGCGCCCAGGACGATGACGATCCCGCCCATTTCCTTGAAGTACACGAAAATGTTGAGGAAATAGTGCGTCGCGATCATCCGGATCAGCTCGAAGGCGGACAGGTTCCCGCCCTCGGTGAATTCGTCGAGATTCACGAACAGGTCGATCACGACGCGCAGCATCATCAGGGCCGCGAACCACAGCAGCACCGACTGCAGGAAACTTCGCACGATATATCGATCCAGCGTTCTCACGAATCTTCGTTCCTATTGTTTCGAAAGACGATAATAGATCACCGCGTCGACGATCAGCATCACCACCAGCCCGCTCCACATCAGGACCAATCCCGCCAGGTCGGAGGAGTCGGGATTGGAAATCATTTTCTTTCCCGCCAGGATCAGCACGAACACCGCCGCGGTGGGCGCGACGGAAATGACGAACGCCACCAGCATCTGCCCGCCGCGGAAGATCACCCCCAACGCCGCCCCCAGCGCCACCAGCAGCGCGCAACTGAGTCCGAAGGCGACGCGCACGTTCATTTCCGCGATGATCTCCCGGCGGATTTTCGGAGGCTCCTGCGAACGGATATTGTCGATCTCATTGAGTATGCCGGCGTCGGACGTGAACTCCTTCGGATGATGATACAGCGCCGAGAGCATCTCCCTCCGCTGGCGGGGATCGTCGGAATGGGGCATTTTCGGATCGTCCGGCAGGGCGATCTGTCCGATTTTCAGTTCCGGGATTCGCGGGGCTTCGGGGGTGTCGGTTCGTCCGACGGGTCTTTTCACGTCGCCCTTGAGGATGATCGTCACCTGCGGTTCGTTGGAGATCTGGCTGGGCTTGACGAGCACCTCGGCCGTCTGGGCGTTTATCGGAACGGGCGGGGTTTTCCCCTTCGTGATCGTCAGCGTCACGGGAATTTCCGTTCCGTCTTGCTTCTTCCCGAAAGATAAAACCGCCGTGTCGCCGTGAACCGCCGCCGAGGACGCCCGCAGGGAATATTGCTGCTCTCCCTTGCGAAATTTCGTGTAGGGTTTCCCGGAACGAATGACCTCCGCCAAACCGACCAGCACGCGATGCCGGCGGACTTTGCGGCGAATTTCGTCCATCTCCGTGCGAATCTTCCCGTGCAGCGTCGGATCGTCGTACATGCGAATCAGCGTGTTCCATTCGTAAAAACTCGGTTTGTCCTCCATGTAGTTGGGGATCGGAAGATTCTGAAGGGGCACTTCCTCCCCCTCGATCATCACGCCGGGCTGGTTCGTGATCGGACCGACCATCTCGTGCGGGACGATCGAGGCGGTGTACTGGTCGGTCGCGGGATCGTGGTGGATGTTCAAATGGGCCGCCTGGGCGACGATCGCCTGCATGACGGGAACGGTTCTGCCCGTCCGGGGATCCTTCTTCATGTCGAATTCACCCGCGACGACGCCGTACAGGATGTCCTTTTCCTCGTCCACGTAGGAGGCGTGAACGAAGTACTTCTTCTTGAACTTGATGTGACTTTCCTTCTTGATCATGTGGTACACGATCTTCTGGATGTCTTTCACGACGGTATGCGCGCCGAGTTTGAGCATGTGCGGCGCGACGAAATTCGTCAGGGCGAGGGTCAGGACGCTCACGGCGACCGCCAGTCCCAGCGCCGGTTGAAGGAGCGTCAAATGCGACAGACCGCTGGCGCGGCAGGCGAGCATTTCGCGGTCCTGACTGAAACGGCCGTACACGATCGACGTGGCGAACAACGCCGAAAACGGAAGCGTCAGGGACAGCGTCACCGGAATGGTGAACAGAAACAACTGCAGCGCCTGGGCGGGCGCGAGACCCTGTTTGCGCAGTGGCTCGATAATGGCGAAGACCGTCATCACGAGGGTAAACGCCACCAGCGCCAAAATCGTCACCCGCAACAGGTCGCGGATCAGATATCCATGTAACGTCCGAAGCACGATGTAGAAACGTATCCTTACTCGGTACGGGCGGGCGACACGGTCCGTCGCGTCATCACCCTACCCGATAGGACTACCAATGTAGCGATTTTTACATGGAGAAACAAGAACATCCGACACTGAGTTCCTGAGATACTGAGAAGAAAGAGACATCCGACACTGAGTTCCTGAGATACTGAGAAGATTTTTTTTAGCTTTTTCTTCTCAGTATCTCAGGAACTCAGTGCCGGATGTCTCTTCGATTGCTCTACCGTTTCACGCGGGCGTTTCCTTCCCAGATGCTCCAGACCTGCTCCTCGTCGGCGGGTTGGGCGTAGTCCGTCAGCATCGTCGTCGCCAGGGCGCCCGTCGCCCAGCCGAACTGAATCCATTTTTCCGGCGCCCAACCCTTCAGGATCGCGTACAACATGCCTCCGACGTATCCGTCGCCGCCGCCGATGCGGTCCAGGACGTAAATCTCCCGCGGTTCGACGACGTGGAAGTCGTCGCCCTCGGCCATGATCGCGCCCCAGAGATGACAGTTGGCGCTGATAACCTGCCGCAGCGTCGTGGCGAACACCGACGTGTTGGGGAACATTTTCTTCGCGCGGTTGATCATACCCTTGAACCCGTCGATCTTGGCCGCGAGGTCCTTTCCGCCGGCTTCGGGACCCTCCACGCCCAGGCAGAGCTGGAAGTCTTCCTCGTTGCCGATCAGGATGTCCGAAACGCTCGCGATTTCCGTGAAGATCTCGTGCAGTTCCTTCTCGCGTCCCTTCCAGAACGACGCCCGGTGGTTCAGGTCGAAGGAAATCCGCGTCCCGTGCTTCTTGGCGGCCCGGGCGATTTCCAGGCAGAACGTGCTGGTCTCCGGCGACAACGCGCCGATCAGGCCGGACAGGTGAACGATCTGCACGCCTTCGGAACCGAAGATGCGCTCCAGGTCGAAGTCCTTGACGTTGAGCGTCCGCCCGACCTCCCCGGCCCGGTCGTTCTGCACCCGCGGACCCCGCGAACCATAACCGCTGTCGGCGAGGTTGAACTGGTGGCGGTATCCCCAAGGCCCGCCCTGCTCGACGTCCTTGCCCTCGTAGGTCATGTGACGGTGGGAAAGGTTGTCCTTGATGAACCGTGCGATGGGGCTGCCCTTCACGAACGTCGTGAGCACCTTGACGGGCAAGCCCAGGTACGACGAGACGCTGGCGACGTTGGTCTCGGCGCTGGTCGCCTGCAGGCGGAACAGGTCGCCGCAGTGCATGGGCTGGCCGTCCAGGGGCGTCAGACGAACGCCCATGCTGGTGGGCACGAGAAGGGCAAAATCGCAATCGCCGCGTAATGCAATGGTCATGGAACACGCTCCTTCAATGGCATATCATTGGTGACTTCTTTCTGTGGACAAGGAGACGTTCATATCAGATTTCCCCCTGAAGTGCAAATGGTGGAGAGACAAAATCGTACGCCGATGTTCGGAAATTGGTTCACTCCTGCTCACGTAGCCCTGCCGAAAAGGATTTACATTCTTTCTGGCTTTTTGCCTTTGAGTTGCGTTTAATACCGGCCATGAATAAGGCGATGTTGAAACGGATTGTCTTCGGATTCGGAATGACCGCCGTGGTGCTGACGGTTTTCTGGCTGGATCATTTCCTCTCCCAACCGGCGGAGGATTCTTCGGAAACGATGATCGCTTCCTGGCGGTCGGCGGGACTTCCCATCCTGGCGGTGCTGGGTACGCTGCTGGTCGTGGGATTCTTCGAATTGAACGCGATGGCCCGGGAAGCCGGGACGCGGCTGCTGGCGCCGGCGGGACTCCTGGGGGTGCTGCTGATCACCGCCCTGCCGTCACTGACACGGATGAGTTTCCATCCATTCCGGAGCGATCCCCAGACCTGGACCCGCCTGTTGGGCTCTATCTTCGAATCGCCCCTTCTGATCGTCTCGCTTGTGGTCCTGGGCGTGTTTCTCAACCAGATGCTCACGCGTCGCGTCGAAGGGGCGCTGCTGCGGATCGCCTCCACGCTGCTGGCGGTGACGTACCTGGGCCTGGGCGGGGTGATGATGTTTTCGATCCGCGTGGACTATAACCTTCCGATGCTGCTGGTGTTTCTGGGTTCGGTGAAACTCACGGACGTGGGAGCCTATTTCGTCGGATCGCTCCTGGGAAAACACAAACTCATCCCCTGGTTGAGTCCCGGCAAGAGCTGGGAAGGTCTCCTGGGCGGGGTGGCGATGGCGGCCGTCACGGGGGTGTTCACCTGGTGGCTGGCGGGGCAGTGGAGCTGGTTCGCCTATCCCCTCTCCTGCGGCGCCTCGATCGTCTTCTGCGTGATACCGGGGATCGTGGGACAATTCGGCGACCTGTGCGAATCGCTCCTGAAACGTTCCGCGGGCGTCAAGGACGCGGGAAACCTGGTCCCGCAGTTCGGCGGCGTGCTGGATATTCTCGATTCCCCCCTCATCGCCGCGCCGGTCGCCCACGTGATGCTGATTCTCCTGGGCGCTCAATAAGTCCACGAATTGCACGAATACAGATATGCGGATATCATCCGTTTTCTATTTCCTACGATCAATCGTTGGTGGAAGCGTATCGCGACTTCGTTCCGAATATGAAATCATTCTTTTCCCAACAGCGCCGAGCGGCAAGCCGATCTTCCTGTCGGCTTGCCGTTCGGCGCTGTTGGAATATAGGTAGAAATCCGGTATCCAGATTCGGGTGGCTTCCCGCAAAACCGCGTGTCTATGCTTCTGGTTCGTCCGTTGCTTCCTGTCGCTCCGGTTTCTTCGGTACATATCCGGTGCGCTTTTCGGCGTTGTCCATCGTGAACCACTCCAGGAGGCTTTGGCCGGCCTGGCGTTGCTGGAGGAGCTGGATCAAGCCGGGTTTGCTTTCCTCGAAGGCCTTCTTCTCCGCCGGTTCAAAATCGATCCGTCGCGCGACCAGCACGTATCCCTCGCTCGGAAGCGGGAGCGTCAGAACGTTTTGCGATTCCTTCGGATAGTCGGCAGAGAGATTCTTCGGCGCCAACGCGGCGAAGGCTTCCTTGACCACTTCCCCATCCACCGCCGGGGAGGAGAAATTCAGCACCGTCAGGCGGGTCGGAAGAAACATCAGCATCTGCCGGTCCCCGCGGGGGGCTTTGCGGGCGAACAGGCCCGTTTCGACCGTCTTGCTTTTCTTCGCCTTAATGTAGGCTTCCAGGTCGGCGGCGTTCTTGATCGCGTCGGCTTGGGCTATCGCTTTGGGGAACGCCTGCCGCAGCTTCCAGTCGCGGACGACCTGCTTTCGGATCTCGTCGGTGAGGGTTTCGGGACTTTGGGGCGCTTCGGCGGCGGTGACGCGCCACAGGATCGCCCCGCCGTTGTCCGGATCCCAGACGCGCAGGGGAGGCCCGTCCTGGTTGACGAGGAACTTGCTCGTCGGCTCGATGGTCTGGACGCGCATCGCCAGCTGCGCCAGGCTCGCGGGAGGCTGGCGCGAGAAACACTTGCTCAGCATCGGGTCGTCGTTGATCTGCTCCTGGGTTTCCAGACCGGTCCGACCCGCCGTGGCGGGGAAGAACCGCACGCCGTCGACGGAAAACAGCACGTTGTCGATCCCCTCGCACATGCCCCATTGGAGTTTGGGCAGGTCGGGAATCCGCGCGGCGATTTTCGCCAGCGCCTCACCGACGGTGATGTTCCGGGCGTTGAGCGTGATCTTCAGGTCGGGCGCGATCTTCACCTTGCCGTGCCGGCCATACGGGAAGCAGATCGCGCCGATGCGCGGGTCGGCTGCCTGGGCGAGCATATCGACGGCCTTTTCGAGCGGCTGCTTTTCAAGGGCCAAAACGGGAACCTTCCGCTGGAGCAGGTCGTCGGCGGGGAGGGTCAGCTTGCGGACGACTTCGGCGTAGACGTTCTTCGCGGGCCCTTCCGCCCGGGAGGTTTTCTCCTGATTCGCCAGTTGGCGAATCCGTTCGAGAATCTGGTTGAATTTCGCCTGCGCGAGTTCCGGCTGCAGGGCCTGGATCGCCGCGGCGCGTTTTTCGGGGTAACTCATGGGGGCGGTCTTGACGGTGTCGCCCTCGCCCGAGGTTTTGACCAGTTTATCGCCGTTGTTCTTGATATAGTCCGCGATTTCGCCGTCGGTGGGGATGCTCGAACGCAGGATCGCGTTTTGGCTGATGAACAGGTACGCCAGCTGCACCCGCGCCGGGGTGAGGTATCCGAACGAGAACGAATCGAGGCCCGCGAACGTGCCGGCGGGTCGGTTTTTGTGGGCCTCGAACAATTCCGTCACCTGCGCGTCGGTGGGTTCGCCGATTCCCTGGAGAAAATCCTGCGCGGGAATCTTCACCACCTTAAGATCCATCTTTTCGGCGATATCGCGGAAGAGGCGTTCGAGTTGATCCCGGCTGGGCGGGGTGACGATTTGGTTGGCCTGGCAGGCTTTGCAGATGAGCAGCCACCGGGCCAGCAGCGCCCGAAGCTGCTTCAGCGGAACCCCCTGGTTCTGGCGCATGTGGGTCGCGTAGGCGTCGAAGTCCATGCCGTTGCTCTTCATCTGCTGGATGAGGCTGTCCACTTCCACGTCCGCGACGGCGAAGTCGTCTTCCTGCGCCTGTCGGAGCAGCAAGGCATACAGCAGCGCCCGCTCGTCCGCCCGCGGGGTGCTCAGGTACAGCGCGTCGAAGGCGGCGCCTTGGAAGGTGTACCGTCCGAAACCGCGTCCCAGCCATTGAAGGGTCTCGAGGTCGTTTCGGGCGTCGTTGACCTTTCCCAGCGTAATCTCGAAGTCCGGTGTTTCGCCGATCACGATTTTGGAGGGATTCTTCTGGAAGAACATGGAGAATCCCTGATATCCGATCAGAAAACTGACCATCAGGACGACCATAATCACGAAGATCATCTTCTGGCGTTTCCGAAAAAAACCTAGCGCCATGGTTTGCTCCTCAAAATGGTTCCCAAAAACCCGTCAGCCCGTCCGGGCCGACGATGTGCGTACAGGTCGGTCAATGATAATGATTTGCGCGAGGTTTGCAAGGCGAGAGTTTTACGAAGCGATTCCCCGGAAGAATTCGGCGATCCGCTCCTTCCCGACTTCCCCGCGAGCGACGGAGAGCGTCAGGTTATACAGACTCCCCTTGGGCGCGTCGATGTGTATACCATTGAAATCCAGAAACACCACCGCCGCCACAATACCCGCTCGTTTATTCCCGTCCACAAACGGATGATTTTGCACGATATGGAATACATACGCCGCCGCCATTTCAAATACATCCCCGTGCAGAAACTCACCGTCGAATGTGGCGCGAGGCTGGGCGAGAGCGGAATCCAGCAAACCAATATCCCGTACTCCATCCTCACCGCCGTACAAAGCAATCTGATCCGCGTGTATGGCCAGAATGTCTTCCAGGATTAAAAAGTTCATTCCGCATTACTCCGCCAGTCGTTTCAGGTCGTCGCCGTATTTTCGGTTGATTTTCGCCAATGAATCACGGAGTTTCTTCCGCCGCGCGTCGTCACGCACGGGAGAGATCATCAGCGTTTCCCCGTCGGTGGCGATGGACAGCGTCGTTTCCGGTGTGATGCGGAGCAATTCGAGAATCGGCTTGTCGATTACCAGAGCGTAGCTGTTTCCGTGTTTGGTCAGTTTTTTCGTCATCGTTGCATCTCCCGTATCGTATATACTAAGTATATACAATGTGTTACTCATTCGCAAGCGGAAATTCCCAAAAACCTTTCAAACAAGAGAACGCGAAAAACGTGAATGAGAACGAATGAAGACGAAACAATCAGAAGACAAGAGTCAGGAGTCAAAATGTTAAAATAATTGACACTGTAGCAACGTTACAGGGAACATGTTATCCAGCCCTTGCATAATGGAGCGTTTTGGTCGTTTGCCATCGGCCTTGCGTTT